>JAUYGW010000017.1 GCA_030690245.1 Gallionella sp.
CAAACAGGCGGTCGCGGGCGGCGAAGCGGTCACGCAGACCGTCGGCGCGATGAAACAGATCGCGGGCAAGATCGGCATCATCGACGACATCGCCTACCAGACCAATCTGCTTGCGCTGAATGCCGCCATCGAAGCCGCGCGCGCCGGCGAGCACGGCAAGGGCTTCGCGGTAGTCGCGGCCGAAGTCAGGAAACTGGCCGAACGCAGCCAGGTGGCCGCGCAGGAAATCGGCCAACTCGCTTCCGGTTCGGTCGAGAAGGCCGAGAGCGCCGGCAAGCTGCTCGGCGAGATCGTCCCGGCGATCAGCAAGACCTCCGACCTGGTGCAGGAAATATCAGCCGCCTCCGAAGAACAATCGGCCGGCGTCAGCCAGATCAACACCGCGATGAACCAGCTCAACCAGATCACCCAGCAGAACGCCAGCGCGTCGGAACAACTGGCGGCGACGGCGGAAGAGATGAGCGGCCAGGCGACGCAACTGCAAGACCTGATGACGTTCTTCAAGGTGGTCGCGTGATTCGGTTCGATCTATTGTTGTTTTTAATTTCAAAGAGAAGAATCATGCTGAGTGCCTTGCGCAGCAAGGTGTATCGAAGCACGAATGGGGTATTTAAGATAAATCGGGGGATGGCATGGTAAAGCGATTGGCAATGGCGATAGTTTTCGGGCTCGTGGCGAGCAGTAGCGCGTTTGCGGAGGATGAAAAAGCGCCGGACTGGAATGCGGAAACGCTATCCGGCAATTGGGGTGGGGCGCGTTCCAGTCTCTACGACAAGGGCATCACGGTGGAACTGACCCACAAGAGCGACATGCTGGCGAACACGTCGGGCGGCGCCGCTCGCGGCGCGGTTGTGCTGATGAACAGCGAGGCTGCGGTCAATATGGATCTGGGCAAACTGGCCGGCTGGGATGCCACCACCGCCTTCATCCAGTATCACGTCCAGCACGGCAACAAGTCCATCAACAATTATGCCGGCAGCTTTGCCGGGGTGGACAACATCGAGACGGGCACCAGCACCGGACAGTTCTATCAGGCATGGCTGCAAAAGAATTCAGCCGACGACAGCCTGTCGGTGCTGGCAGGGTTGTATGCGATCGACTCCGAGTTTTATGTCACCGAAACATCCGGCCTGTTCCTCCAGCCTCCTTATGGCATGTCGGCTGAAATGGCTCAGACCGGGCAGAACGGCCCGCCGGTATTTCCGTTGGGCGCACTGGCGGTGCGCGTAAAATATGCTTCGTCCGGCTATTACGTGCAAGGCGCCCTGACCGACGGCGTGCCGGGCAATCCCAATAATCCGCAGGGCACGCATATCAGGCTGGACAAGGGCGACGGTTCGCTTGCCGTCGTCGAGCTCGGTATCAATACATCGGAAGAGGGCAAGCCCTTCAACAAGACCGCTGTCGGTTTGTGGCGTTATTCGGCGCGTGCCGCTGACCTGATGGATGTGGATGCATTCGGCAACCCGCTGCGCCGCACCGATCAGGGGTTCTACTTTCTGGCGGAACGCACCATGCGCGCCGAACAAAATGATTCCGCGCAGGGTTTGTCCGGCTTCGTCCGCTTCGGTACGGTCAACAAGGATGTCTATCAGGCGGACTGGTCCGGCAGTCTGGGGCTGACCTACCAAGGGCTGTTTGACGGGCGCGACGACGATACCGCCGGTATTGCCGTGACCACCAGCCATGCCAGCAGCAAGTACCGCCAGCTTAATGCATCCGATTCATCCGAAACGGTGGTCGAAATTACTTACCGCGCGCAGTTGCAGCCGTGGCTGTCCGTGCAGCCGGTGGTGCAGCGTATTTTTAATCCGAATATGGATGCGGCCTTGCGAGATGCATGGGTGGCCGGTATGCGGCTTGAAGTGGCCTTCTAAGGGTTGGCTGCTTGGTTTTCATCGGCTTTAAATCATGAAATGGCCTCGGCATGCATTGTGTACTCGTTGTCATGCCGCACTAACAAAATTCACATAGTATTTGACGAGGTCGGGATGCTTTGCTATAGTTCTCTCCTTAGCTGACGCGGGGTGGAGCAGCTCGGTAGCTCGTCGGGCTCATAACCCGAAGGTCATAGGTTCAAATCCTGTCCCCGCAACCCCCAGGTTTCAGATGGTTATCTGGGCAGCCGCTCTTTAAAAAACAAACGAACAACCGACGAGTGTAGGTGCTTGGTTTTTGGGAAGTTTTTGTATCTTTCGGGATATGGAAACGACTTTAAAATATAGTAGCAACCTACGCGAAGTCGAAACAAATCATGCAAGTGATTTACTTTGAGTAGGACCGTTCCATTTATGGAACAAAACAGGTATTGAACTGAAGAGTTTGATCCTGGCTCAGATTGAACGCTGGCGGCATGCTTTACACATGCAAGTCGAACGGCAGCACGGGGGCAACCCTGGTGGCGAGTGGCGAACGGGTGAGTAATATATCGGAACATA
>JAUYGW010000033.1 GCA_030690245.1 Gallionella sp.
CTTGTTCACCACCACGCTGGGCTCATCGCCTGCGTTCATGGTGATAGCGCGGATAGGCGATTCCATCGCGCGCAGCACGATAGTGATGCCGGCGTCCTGGTCGTGGTTGATACCCTTGAGAACAGCAACTGCTGCCTTGGCGCGCAGCAGAGCTACGCCGCCTCCGGGAACGATGCCTTCTTCAACGGCAGCACGGGTCGCGTGCAATGCATCTTCCACGCGCGCCTTCTTCTCTTTCATTTCGACTTCGGTCGCAGCGCCGACCTTGATCACGGCCACACCGCCAGCCAGCTTGGCTTTGCGTTCCTGCAGCTTTTCCTTGTCGTAGTCGCTGGTGGATTCTTCGGCTTGTTTATTGATTTGGCCGATACGCGCCTTGATTGCTTCTTCCTTGCCGGCGCCATCGATGATGATGGTGTTGTCCTTGCCCACTTCGATGCGCTTGGCTTGGCCCAACTCGGCCAGGGTGGCTTTCTCCAGAGACAGGCCGACTTCTTCAGCGATAACAGTGCCGCCGGTCAGGGTAGCGATGTCTTCCAGCATGGCCTTGCGACGGTCGCCAAAGCCTGGAGCCTTGACCGCAACGGTCTTCAGGATGCCGCGGATGTTGTTCACCACCAGCGTGGCCAATGCTTCGCCATCAACGTCCTCGGCGATGATCAGCAGTGGGCGGCCGGACTTGGCGATTTGTTCCAGTACCGGAAGCAAGTCGCGGATGTTGGAGATCTTCTTGTCGTGCAGCAGGATGTAGGGGTTTTCCATCAAGGCCAGTTGGCGATCCTGGTTGTTGATGAAGTAAGGAGACAGGTAACCGCGGTCGAACTGCATGCCTTCCACGATATCCAGCTCATCTTCCAGGCCGGTGCCGTCTTCAATGGTGATCACGCCTTCTTTGCCGACCTTTTCCATCGCAGCCGCGATCTTCTCGCCGATCACGGTGTCGGAGTTGGCGGAAATGCTGCCTACTTGCGCGATTTCCTTGCTGGTGGTGCATGGCTTGGAAAGCTTCTTCAGTTCTTCGACTGCTGCGATGACCGCCTTGTCGATGCCGCGCTTCAGGTCCATCGGGTTCATGCCGGCGGCAACGAACTTCATGCCTTCCTGCACGATGGATTGCGCCAGCACGGTCGCGGTAGTGGTGCCGTCACCGGCCACATCGGAGGTCTTGGAAGCGACTTCCTTGACCATCTGCGCGCCCATATTTTCGAATTTATCCTTCAATTCGATCTCTTTAGCGACAGATACGCCATCTTTAGTGATAGTTGGCGCGCCATAAGAGCGATCCAATATTACGTTGCGGCCTTTTGGGCCTAGCGTCACTTTAACTGCATCGGCCAGAATATTTACACCGATGACCATTTTGTTGCGTGCGGCGTCGTGGAATTTTACGTCTTTAGCTGCCATGTTTATGTCTCCTGAATTGTGTGGTAATGAGGTTGAGTGCGAACTGTTTACCCTCTCCCTAACCCTCTGAGTGAAACAACTAGCCATTCGACTAAGCTGCCAGAAACCGCAGCCAAGTCGCTGGTTATCCCGCTTGCGGGCGAGGGGACAAACGTCCTCAGATGAGGGCTTGCCTGATTCTGATTACGCTTCAACTACGCCGATGATGTCATCTTCGCGCATGGTCAAAAACTCCTGGCCTTCCATCTTGAAAGCCTGCCCGGAGTATTTGCCGAACAACACGCGGTCGCCGACCTTGACCGACATCGCCTGCAACTTGCCGTCGTCACCTGTTTTACCTTTACCCACTGCGATGATTTCGCCTTGATCCGGTTTTTCGGTGGCTGCATCAGGAATCACGATACCGGAAGCAGTCTTACGCTCCTCTTCCATACGCTTGACGATGACACGATCGTTCAAAGGACGAATTTTCATACTTGGTTCTCCTAAATCAGTGAGTTAATTAAATGCGGAGGCGGGAATTCATGGCTTTGTTAGCACTCCCTTCCTGCGAGTGCTAATAATAAGGGCAACACCGCCCGATTTCAAGAGCGGTGCTGAGGTTTATTTTTACGCGGGGAGCGCGATCTTGTTATCGGTGCTGAACTGATAATCACGGAAAATGTGTTCGGTAGTCAGCGATTGGTACGTGCCGTCGGCGTTGCGGCGGGTCGTATCCTTGAGGCGATAGGTATAGTGTCCACAAGTCCAGCAATCATAGTTGCGCATGTGGGTGCACAGGCAGATTTTGTCCTTGACGGAAATTCTTCTGGCATCGGGGTACAAAGCCCGCTCGCGGTTATAGGCATCGATATACGAACAATTGCCGTTGGCGTCGAGGATATAACCGAACGCTTCGCAGTTGGGGCGGATGCCGGAACCGATCGCGGGGCAGTTTTTCAACATCCGCATCGGGTAGCCGGTCGGCGACAGCAGGTTGACTTCGATGTCTTCCTCGCTGGCCTTGAAGTATTCCTGCTGCACTTTTTCTGGGATGCCGCATTCCTTGGCGACGGTGAAGCGCGTCGCCACCTGCACCGCCGCCGAGCCCGTTTCCAGGAAGCTTACCGCATCGCTGCCGGTAAAAATGCCGCCCGCCGGTATCACCGGTATATCCAGTTTTTCAGCTTGAAGATACTGCTGAACCTCGGCGACGATGGTACGCAAATCAAATTGCGCCCAGTCCAGGCCAAAACCCAGATGGCCGCCCGCCAGCGGCCCTTCCACTACGATGAAATCGGGCAACCGGTTCAGCTTGGAATTTTTGCGCAGGAACAACTGCAAGGCGCGCAACGAGGAGACGATGATGCCCAGCTTGGCATCGCGGAAACGCGGATGTTCTTCCATCAACGCGAACGAGCCGAGATGCAGGCCGGCCGCCAGCGTGATGCCGTCGATACCCGCATCCAGTGCGGTTATCAGGCGGGTACGCAGCGTTTCGCGCGGCGAATTCATGGTGAGCTTTTCCATGCAGTTGACGAAGATCATGCCGTCACCGCGCTTGGCCTCCATGGTTTTACCGACATGCAAACGCGTCGCTTCGGCAACCTGCGCCAGGTCGAATTGCACGATCGATTTGTCGGCTTGATGGACGTTAAGCTTGTATTGTTTTTGCTTGATGCTGACAAATTTCGTCTTGTAGCGGCGATCGGTCACGGTCGGCAGCATCGCATCGGAAATATGCCCGACCCCGCCCAGCCGTGCGGCTTCCAGCGCCAATTCGGCTGTGGAAATATCCACGCCCATTCCACCGATCATAATCGGCACCAACTCGCGCTTGCCAAAGCGCAGGCGGAAATCATCCACACATTTCATTACTGCCATCCCCCAACCGCCCTCTTAGCTATATTCCTAAAGAGAGTCGAAAATAATTTTTGCGCACCTTCAAAGTGCGAAGAATGCCACAGATGGGGTAATACGGAAAGCCGCCTGCCAATAACGTCATTGCAGCGGCGGGTTTTGGCAAAGGCTGGTTGCCAGCGCTTCAAGCAGCAGCCCGGCTGCCGGATCGCATGAAATACCGGGCAAGCACGCAAGGGCGCAAACTCCCGCAAAACTTCAGGATGCTATAATCCGCCCCTTTCTTGAAAGTGTTGCGCAATGTCCGTCACCTTGAATTTTCAATCACATTTGCATGAATTGTTCATGCAGGCTCTGGACGTAGTTCTTGAGGAGCAAAATCCCGGGCAGACCGGTTTGACCCCAACTGCCGGGCTATCTATCGAGCGTTCCCGGCAGGTGTCGCACGGCGATTATGCCTGCAATCTGGCGATGCAACTGGCCAAGCCGTTACGCAAATCCCCGCGCGACATCGCACAGGCGCTGATCGCGGCATTACCCGGCTCCGCAGTGGTGGAAAAAGTCGAAATTGCAGGCGCCGGCTTTATCAATGTGTTCATTACCACCGCCGCCAAGCAAGCGGTGGTCAAGGCAGTGTTACAAGCAGCCGACGGCTACGGGCGCGGCACGCTGGGTGCAGGACGCAAGGCGCAGGTAGAGTTCGTTTCGGCCAACCCGACCGGCCCGCTGCATGTCGGGCACGGGCGCGGTGCGGCGTACGGCGCAAGCCTGGCGAATGTGCTGGATGCGGCCGGCTACAAGGTATCGCGCGAATACTATGTGAACGATGCCGGGCGGCAGATGGACATTCTCGCGCTGTCCACCTGGCTGCGCTATCTGGAACTGCACGGTGCGCAACTGGCGTTTCCCGGAAACGTCTATCAGGGCGGGTATGTGCGCGACATGGCGCAGCAGATCAGCGCAGCGCATGGCACGCGCTATGTGCGCGCAGACGCCGAAGTGATACAGGGCACCCCTTCCGCAGAAGAAGATGCGGACGCGCATCTGGACGCGCTGATCGCCAACGCCAAACGCTTGCTGGGCGAGGATTACACTTATATCCATAATTACGCGCTGACCGAACAACTGGGCGATTGCCGCAACGACCTAGCCGAATTCGGCGTGCGTTTCGACGAGTGGTTTTCCGAGCAGTCGCTGTTCGACAATGGGCTGGTGGCGCGCTCCGTGGAGACCCTCAAAGCCGGCAATCACCTGTATCAGCAGGATGGCGCATGGTGGTTCCGCTCCACCGCATTCGGCGACGAAAAAGACCGCGTGGTGCAGCGCGACAACGGCCTGTATACCTACTTCGCCTCCGATATCGCCTACCACCTGAACAAGTTCGAGCGCGGTTTCGACCGTATCATCAACGTGTGGGGCGCGGATCATCACGGTTATATTCCGCGCGTCAACGGCGCACTCAAGGCATTGGGGCTGGACAGCAGCAAGCTGACCATCGCGCTGGTGCAATTTGCGGTGCTGTATCGCAACGGGCAAAAGACATCCATGTCCACACGCAGCGGCGAATTCGTCACGCTGCGAGAATTGCGCAACGAGGTGGGCAACGACGCAACGCGCTTCTTCTATGTGCTGCGCAAGAGCGACCAGCATCTGGATTTCGATCTGGACCTGGCCAAATCGCAGAGCAACGAGAACCCGGTGTATTACGTGCAATATGCGCATGCGCGCGTGCACAGCGTGCTGGCGCAATGGGACGGCGAGCGCGCGGATCTGCTCAACGCGGAAGTCAAATTACTGGAGAGTGATTATGAAAGAGCGCTGCTGCAAAAGCTGATCGATTACCCACAGATGATCGAAAACGCCGCGCAGGATCTGGCCCCGCATCTGATCGCCTTTTACCTGAAGGAGTTGTCCGCCGATTTCCACAGCTACTATAATGCCTCGCGCTTTCTGGTCGAGGACGAGGCGGTCAAATGCGCGCGGCTGGCGTTGATTGCGGCGACAGCGCAGGTGCTGAAGAACGGTCTGGCGCTGCTCGGTGTGAGCGCGCCGGAAAAAATGTAAGGGAAGCAGAAATGAGCAGAAACACAGGCAACAAATCCGCCGCACCACGCAAAAGCGGCAACCCGTTATTGACCGGCATTCTCGTCGGCATGGTTATCGGCGCCAGTATGGCTGCCGGACTAGCCTGGTACATCATGAAAGCGCCCAGCCCGTTCGTGAAGAAAGGACCGGCGAACGCCAAGCCGCCGGCAGAGATGGCCAAGCCGGCAGCGCATGCCGGAAACGCAACCCCCAATGCACCAGCGGCTGCATCCGGCGTGGTTGACGGCAAGCCGCGTTTCGAATTCTACAAGGTGCTGACCGACAAGCAGGATGCGGCCGTGCCGGCTAGGCCTGCCGACAAGCCGCAACCGGCCAAGGCTGTGGAGAGCAAGCCGGTCGCCGCCAATGAACCCTATTTTTTGCAGGCGGGGTCGTTTTCCAATGCGGATGATGCCGAGAAACTCAAGGCCAGACTCGCGTTACTGGGCATCGAGGCCAGCACCCAAACCGCGACCATTCCGGATAAAGGTGTGTGGCATCGCGTGCGCATGGGACCGTACAAAAATATCGACGAAATGAACCGCACGCGCAATTTGTTGAAACAAAACGGGATGGATGCCACTCCAATCCGGGCGCAGTAGGCGTATTAACCACCAATCTTAAGGAGCGACAAGTGAAAAATACGATTAAAAACCTGGTTGTTGCGGCAATGCTTTTGATGAGCGGCACGGCGTTTGCCGCCGTGGAACTGGGCAAGGATTACAAGCTATTGAATCCGCCGCAGCCGACCAGCGCCAAAAAAGTCGAAGTGCTGGAATTTTTCTTTTACGGCTGTTCGCACTGCTTCGATTTGCATCCGGCGATGAGCACGTGGGAAAAGACCATGCCCAAGGATGTGGAACTGACCTATGTGCCGACCATTTTCCGCGATTCGTGGGAGCCGATGGCGCGCGCCTTTTACGCGCTCGAATCGCTCGGGCAGTTGCACCCGTTGCACGATGCGCTGTACAAGGCGTGGAATGTGAGCAACGTGGATCTGAGCGATGAAGCCAAGATACTGGATTTCGTCGCGCCGCGCGGCGTGGATCGCGCGAAATTCTCGGCGGCCTACAACTCGTTTTCGATGCAGAGCAAGGTGGTGCGCGCCAAGCAAATGATCCGCAGCTATGGCATCAACGGTACGCCAACGCTGGTTGTAGACGGCAAATATCTCATCACCGGCCTGCAACCGGCAAACGCGATTCGCGTGCTGAATGAAGTGATTGCGCTGGCACGCAAGGAGCGCTCCGCCAAGCGTTGATCCAAGAACGAGGGTTGAGGATTGAGAAAAACAAGCGGCTCCGCTTTCAACTCAATCCTCGCCCCCGACCCTGTCTTTATCCCTGCATTGATTAGCGCATGAAGGTTGTCATATCCGGCGCGTCCGGCGGCCTGGGTCTGGCGCTTGCGCGCCATTATCTTGAGCACGGCGCCATCGTCGCCGCCTTCGCCCGGCGCGGCGAGTTGCTGCAAGTTCTTGCCGCAAAATTTCCCGATCAGGTTTTTTGCTACGCGCTGGATGTACGCGATGCGCCTGCCGTGCAGCATGCGGCCAACGATTTCATCGCCCGTGCCGGTTGCCCGGATGTGGTGATCGCCAACGCTGGTGTGAGCACCGGCACACTCACCGAATATGCCGAAGACCTGGATGCATTTCAGCAGGTCATGGACATCAATGTGCTGGGCATGGTGAAAACCTTCCAGCCTTTCATCGCGGCAATGCACGCGGCACAGCAAGGCACTCTGGTCGGCATTGCCAGCGTGGCCGGCTTTCGCGGTCTGCCGGGAGCGGGCGCCTACTCCGCCTCCAAGGCCGCTGCCATCTCCTATCTGGAATCCTTGCGCGTCGAGTTGCGCGGCAGCGGGGTGAAGGTCGTCACGATCTGCCCGGGCTACATCGAGACCCAGATGACCGCCCTCAACCCTTATCCGATGCCATTCATGCTGGACGCGGATGAGGCGGCAAGGCGCATCGCGCGCGCCATCGAACGGCAAACCGCATTCGCCGTGATTCCGTGGCAAATGGGCCTGGCCGGGCGCATGCTCAGGCTGTTGCCGCGCTGGCTGTATGACCGGCTGTTTGCCAAAGCGCCGCACAAACCGCGCAACCTGATCTAAATATGCGCCTGTACCAGAAATTTCTCGACGGCGTTCCGGAGTATCTGGCGCGCTATTACTGGTGGGCATATCTGTGGCGAGGGAGCATCTGGTTTTTCGACCATCAGACTGTCATCAACGCCATCCTGTTCGGCCAGTATGACCGCCTGCTGAAAAAAACGCTGGCGCAAGTCGAAACCAAACCTGCGGCGAAGATACTGCAACTGACCTGCGTGTACGGCAAGCTCACGCCCTCGCTGCTGTCCAGCACGGACAATGAAGTCCACCTGTGCGATGCCGCAGCCGGGCAGTTGCGATTGGCGCGGAGCAAAACCATGCATGTTGCGGAACGCTGCCACCTGGCGCGCATGAACGCGGAATGCCTCGGCTACCGCAGCGATGCGTTCGATCAGGTGATTGTGTTTTTCCTGCTCCACGAAATGCCCGCCGCAGCGCGCCATAACACCTATGCCGAGATCGCGCGCGTGGTGCGTCCGGGCGGCTCGGTGCTGATCACCGAATATGCCGCGACGCCGCGGCAGCATTGGCTGTACCGGCTGGCGCCGTTCCGCCTGCTGCTCGGTCGTCTTGAGCCGTTTTTGCCGGGTTTCTGGCAGGAAGACGTTGCCGCCAAATTAAGCAGCGCGCTCGAACAACGCGGCAAGGCCTTGGACGGCGAACCTGCCGTCGAATACTGCTTTGCCGGGTTCTACCGCGTGATGCGCTTCAATCTGAAAAATGCAATCGAGCCACGAATGAACACGGATTGACACGGACGAACGCATCACAATGCAGTTTTTATCCGTGCTTATCCGTGCAAATCTGTGGCTAATTTATGGTTAGGGTTACTGCAGCGCGGAAAAATCAACCGGCAAGCTTGCGCTTCAATACCTCATTCAACTGCGCCGGATTCGCCTTGCCCTTGCTGGCCTTCATCGCGATGCCGACGAAGAAGCCGAACAGCTTGTCCTTGCCGCTGCGGTATTCCGTCACTTTATCGGCATTGGCGGCGATAATCTCGTCCACCAGCGCTTCGATCGCGCCGCTGTCTGAAACCTGCTTCAGCCCCTTCGCTTCGATGATCGCATCGGCCTCACCGCCTTCGACCCACATCGCGCGGAACACTTCCTTTGCGCCGGAGTTGGAGATGGTGTTGTCCGCGATGCGCTGCAATATGCCGCCGAGCTGCTGTGCGCTGATCGGGCATTGCGTCATGTCCAGGCCGTCGCGGTTCAACTGCGCGTTCACCTCGCCCATGATCCAGTTGGCGCACAGCTTGGCAGAAATAGAAGATTGATTTTCACGTTCGCTTCCTCGCCCGCTTGCGGGAGAGGATTGAGGAGAGGGCAAGAGAATGTGTAAGGCAGTTTCGAAGAAACCCGCCATCTCGCGCGAGGCGGTGAGTATGCTGGCGTCATAAGCAGACAGACCGAGTTCGTTCACATAGCGCGCCTGCTTGGCCTGCGGCAGCTCCGGCAGCGTGGCGCGTATCTGCTCCTTCCACTCCTCGCTTATATCCAGCGGCAGCAGGTCGGGGTCGGGGAAATAGCGGTAATCGTGCGCCTCTTCCTTGCTGCGCATCGAGCGCGTCTCGCCGGTATCGGGATTGAACAGCACCGTAGCCTGATGGATCGCGCCGCCGTTCACCAGCGTGTCGACCTGCCATTGCACTTCGTAGTCGATGGCCTGCTGCATGAACTTGAACGAGTTGAGGTTCTTGATCTCGCGGCGCGTGCCGAGCGGCGCGCCGGGACGGCGCACCGACACGTTCACGTCGCAGCGGAACGAGCCTTCCTGCATGTTTCCGTCGCAGATGCCGATCCACTGCACCAGCGTGTGCAGCGCCTTGGCATAGGCCACGGCTTCGTCCGCCGAGCGCATGTCCGGCTCGGAGACGATCTCCAGCAGCGGCGTGCCGGCGCGGTTCAGGTCGATACCGGTCATGCCGTGAAAGTCCTCGTGCAGCGACTTGCCCGCGTCCTCTTCCAGATGTGCGCGGGTAAGGCGCACCACCTTCTCATACGCTTCTGCCTTGCCTGATGCAGGCACGTGAATAACAACTTGCCCGTTGCCGACTACCGGCAGATCGAACTGGCTGATCTGGTAGCCCTTGGGCAGGTCGGGGTAAAAGTAATTCTTGCGCGCGAACACCGAGCGCGGCGCGATATGTGCGCCGACGGCGAGGCCGAACCTGATCGCGCGTTCGACGGCACCCTTGTTCAGCACCGGCAGCACGCCGGGCAATGCGATGCTCACCGCATCCGCTTGCGTGTTCGGCTCCGCGCCGAACGCGGTCGATGCGCCGCAGAAGATCTTGCTGCTGGTCGAGAGCTGTGCGTGTACTTCCAGTCCGATAACGATTTCCCAGGTCATGTCGTTTCCTTACAGCTGCGGCGCGCGGCTGTGCCAGTCGGTCGCCAGTTGATATTGGTGCGCCGCATTCAGCATGCGCGCCTCGCCGAAATAGTTGCCGATGATCTGCAAACCGACCGGCATGTTATTTGAGCCGAAACCGCAGGGGATCGACATGCCGGGCAGTCCGGCGAGGTTCACCGCGATGGTATAGATGTCGGACAGATACATCTGCACCGGGTCGTCACCCTTCTCGCCCAGCTCGAAGGCGGTGGAAGGCGCGGTCGGCCCCATGATGACATCGCATTGCCTGAACGCTTCGGTGAAATCCTGCGCGATCAGGCGGCGGATCTTCTGCGCCTGCAGGTAATAGGCGTCGTAGTAGCCGTGGCTCAACACGTAGGTGCCGATCATGATGCGGCGCTTCACTTCCGCGCCGAAGCCCTGCGCGCGGCTCTTCTCGTACATGTCGGCGAGGTCGGTATAGTCAGGCGCGCGGTAGCCGTAGCGCACGCCGTCGAAGCGCGACAGGTTGCTGGACGCCTCCGCCGGCGCGAGCACGTAATACACCGGAACCGACAGTTTTGAATTAGGCAGGCTGATTTCGACGACGGTCGCGCCGAGTTTCCGGTATTCGGCAATAGCCGCTTCGACCGCTTGCGCCACATCGCCGCTCAGCCCCTCGGCAAAAAATTCTTTCGGCAGACCGATGCGCAGGCCGTTCAGCGGCTTCGCCAGGTCGCGCGCGTAATCTTCCTTGTCGCGCTGCAACGAGGTGGAATCGCGCTCGTCGAACCCGGCCATCGCGTTGAGCAGCAACGCGAGATCTTCCGCGCTGCGTCCCATCGGGCCGGCCTGGTCGAGGCTGGAGGCGAAGGCGATCATGCCGTAGCGCGAGACCACGCCGTAGGTGGGTTTCAGGCCGGAGATGCCGCACAGCGCGGCGGGCTGGCGGATCGAGCCGCCGGTGTCGGTGCCGGTGGCCGCCGCGCACAGCCGCGCGGCGATCGCACAAGCCGAGCCACCGGAACTGCCGCCGGGCACGCGCGCCTGATCCCACGGATTCTTCACCGGGCCGTAGTGCGAAGTCTCGTTGCTTGAGCCCATCGCGAACTCGTCCATGTTGGTCTTGCCGAGATTCACCGCGCCCGCGTCGTTGAAGCGCGCGATGACATGCGCATCGTAGGGCGAGACGAAGTTATGCAGCATCTTCGAGCCGCAAGTCGTGAGCCAGCCCTTGGCGCAGAAGATGTCTTTCTGGGCTATCGGGATGCCGGTAAGGGGAGATGCCTCTGCTCTGGCAATGCGCCCGTCGGCCGCGCGCGCCTGTGCCAGCGAGGTCTCTGCATCGGTGGTGATGTAGGCATTCAGCGCGGGATTGAGCGCGGCGATGCGGTCGAGGTAAAGCTGCGTCAGTTCGACGCTGGATATTGTCTTTGCAGCAAGGGCTGCGGATAGCTGTTTGATGCTTGCGTTTATCATTGCTTGGAGGGGAAGGGTAAAGGGGGAAGAGGGAAGGGGAAAACCTTCGCGCTGCTCCTACCCTTCTCCCTTCCCCCTACTCCCTTCACTATTCGATGACTTGTGGCACAAGATACAGCCCGGCTTCGACTTGCGGCGAGCCTTTATATTTCGGGGCAAGGGACTGGAACAGCTCGCGCTGGTTGGTTTCGGTGACGGCATCTTCGCGCAGCCGTTGCGACAAGTCCTGGGCGTGCGACATCGGGGCTATGCCCCTGGTATCAACAGCCTGCATTTCCGCAATCAGCGTAAAAATGCCGGAAAGTTGCAAGCGGGCGGCTTCGATCTCCGTTTCGTTCATCGCCAGCCGCGCCAGACGGGCGACTTTGCGGACATCTGCATTGTCCAAAAACATAGTAGGGGACATAGTAAAAACTTTATTGGAATAAGGCCAATAGGGTATCATAAAGGGGTTTAGGGAGCCTCCAAAAATTCAGAGTTCGCCCAAATGCAAGGCGCGGAAAAATTTCCGCCGCGCCGCATATGATTTATATGCAAGCAAGAAATTTTTTCGCAACGCAGCAGTTGGGATGAAATGTGGATTTTTTGAGACTCCCTTTATTGACACACCTCTTTGACTATCGGGAATGAACATGTTTGGATTTTTGAACGGCTATTTTGCCAACGATTTGGCGATTGACCTCGGCACTGCCAACACACTCATATGGGTGCGCGGGCAGGGCATCGTGCTGGATGAGCCTTCGGTGGTGGCGATCCGCCAAGAGGGCGGCCCGAACGGCAAGAAGGTGATCCAGCAGGTCGGCCTGGCGGCTAAACAAATGTTGGGCCGCACGCCGGGCAACATCACCGCGATCCGCCCGATGAAGGACGGCGTGATTGCCGACTTCACCGTCACCGAGCAGATGCTCAAGCAATTCATCCGCAGGGTTTACAAAGCCGGCATTTTCAGCCCCAGCCCGCGCATCGTGATTTGCGTGCCGTGCGGTTCCACCCAGGTGGAACGCCGCGCGATCCGCGAGTCGGCGGTCGGCGCGGGCGCGCGCCGCGTGGAGCTGATCGAGGAACCGATGGCCGCGGCAATCGGCGCGGGCTTGCCGGTGGAAGAGGCGACCGGTTCGATGGTCGTGGATATCGGCGGCGGCACTACGGAAGTGGGCGTGATTTCGCTGGGCGGCGCGGTGTATTCCGGTTCGGTGCGCGTCGGCGGCGACAAATTCGACGAGGCGATCATCAACTACATCCGCCGCAATTACGGCATGCTGATCGGCGAGACCACCGCCGAGGAGATCAAGAAAACCATCGGCTCGGCCTTCCCGGGCAGCGAAGTGCGCGAAATGGAGGTGAAGGGGCGCAACCTCGCGGAAGGCGTGCCGCGCAGCTTCACCATTTCCAGTAACGAAATTCTCGAAGCGCTGACCGATCCGCTCAACAGCATCGTCAGCGCGGTGAAGACCGCGCTCGAACAAACCCCGCCGGAACTCGGCGCTGATATCGCCAACAAGGGCATGGTGCTGACCGGCGGCGGCGCGCTGCTGCGCGACCTGGACCGCCTGTTGATGGAAGAGACCGGCCTGCCGGTGCTGATCGCCGATGACCCGCTGACCTGCGTGGTGCGCGGTTCGGGACGCGCCCTCGAAAGCATGGATAAGTCCACCAACATTTTTACGACCGAATAATCATTTTTCGGGAGGGTAGGGGCGTGATTTATCACGCCCCTACCACTTTCCATTCACCATTCCCAAGATGGACAACACACAATCCTTCCAGTTTTTCAACCGCGGCCCCAGCCCGGCGGTGCGACTGGTGTTCTTCGTGGTGCTCTCATTGCTGCTGCTGTTCATCGACGCGCGCTACCGCTATCTGGAATCCACGCGCAGCGCGCTGTCCGTACTGGTTTCGCCGATACCGCGGCTGGCGACCTTGCCGGGCGTACTATGGCAGCAGGCCGGTGATTTCTTTACCACGCAGCACAATTTGGTAGAGGACAACCAATCGCTGCATCAGCGGCATGAGCGCGACGCCGCGCAGTTGCTGCAATTGCAGGCGCTACAGCAGGAGAACCGGCAATTGCGCAATTTGCTGGCGCTGCCGCAGCGCGGCGAACTCACCACGCAATCGGCTGAAATCGTGTATGCCGAGCGCGATGTATTCAAACGCAAGATGCTCATCGACAAAGGCGCAAATGCCAACGTGCTGATCGGGCAAGTGGTAATGGACGACGCCGGTATCGTCGGCCAAATTACCCGCGTTTATCCGTGGCTTGCCGAAGTCACACTGATTACAGAAAAAGATCATGCCGTGCCGGTGCAGGTGTTGCGCAACGGGTTGCGCACCATCTTGTTCGGCGCGGGCGACACCAGCCATCTGTCGCTGCGCTACATGCCGGTCAGTTCCGATATCCAGAACGGCGACCAGCTGGTCACCTCAGGCATCGACGGCATCTATCCGCCGGGCATTCCGGTCGCCAAAGTGGTCAAGATCGAACGCGATGCCGCCTACCCGTTTGCGCGCGTAACCTGCCTGCCGGTGGCCGGTGTCGACAAGCACCGCCATCTGCTGATCCTGTCCGGCCTGCCCAAGCTGCCCGAACGCCCAGAGGAAAAACCGGCGGCGCAGAACATGAAAACGAAGCTGCCAAAATAATGCCCTATCTCGCCCCTGTCCATCCGGAAATCCAGCGCCCGGTCAGCACTAGCCTGATCGTGTTCAGCGTGCTGCTTGCGCTGTTTCTGAACGGGTTGCCGTGGGAGGGAATCTGGCTGATGCTGCGCCCGGATTTCGTGGCCGTGGTAATGCTGTACTGGTGCACGCATAAACCGCTGCGCGTCGGCATCGGGCTGTCCTGGGCGGTGGGAATCCTCGCCGACGTGGCCGATGCCAGCCTGTTCGGCCAGCATGCGCTGGCCTACACCTTGCTCGCCTTTGGCGGCGTGATGCTGCATCACCGCCTGAAGATGTTCGACCTGCGCCAGCAGACCACACAGGTGTTCGGCATCCTGGCGTTGACCTACGCGGCCTATGCGCTGGTGCACTGGCAGGTGAACGGCTATGTGGTGTGGCCGTACTTCCTCGGCTGCCTGACTTCGACCTTGCTGTGGGTGCCGCTCAGCATCATGTTCCAGGCGGCGCGGCGGATGCGCGTGGATCGTGACCATTAGGGCTCATTGATGGCCAAGCACGTCGAGCTAAAAAATCACCTGCGCGAGATTTTTTATTTCCGGTTGCGGCTGGCAATCAGCATCGGTTTTGTGCTGCTGCTGCTGGCGACCCTGCTGGCGCGCTTTATCTATCTGCAAGCGGTACGCCACGATCATTACCAGACGCTGGCGGAGAGCAACCGCATTTCCATCGTCCCGATCGTCCCGAATCGCGGCCTGATCCTCGACCGCAACGGCGTGGTGCTGGCGCACAACTATTCCGGCTACACGCTGGAGATCACTCCGAACAAAACGCCCAACCTGGAAGCCACGATCGGCGAACTGTCCGCGCTGGTCGAGATCACCCCGAAAGATCGCAAGCGCTTCAACAAGCTGCTCGCTGAGCGGCGCAATTTTGAAACGCTGATGATCCGCAACCGGCTCACCGATGAAGAGGTCGCACGCTTTGCCGCGCAGCAATACCGCTTTCCTGGGGTCGAGATCAAGGCGCGGCTGTTCCGCGATTATCCGTATGGCACAAAGACCGCACACCTGATCGGCTATATCGGGCGCATCAACCAGACCGACGTGGAACAACTCGAAGAAAACGATCTGGCGGCCAACTACCGCGGCTCGGATTACATCGGCAAGACCGGCCTGGAACAGAGCTACGAAAGCGAGCTGCACGGCGCCACCGGCGTGGAACAGGTCGAAGTGGATTCGGGCGGGCGGGCAGTGCGCATGCTGTCGCGCACTCCGCCGTCATCCGGCAACACGCTGGTGTTGAGCATCGACGCCAAGTTACAGGAGATCGCCGAGCAGGCATTCGGCAATTTCCGCGGCGCACTGGTGGCGATCGACCCGGGCAACGGCGAAGTGCTGGCTTTCGTCAGCAAACCGGGCTACGACCCCAGCCTGTTTATCGACGGAATCGATACGCAGAGCTGGGACGAGCTGAACAACTCGCCGGATACGCCGCTGAACAACCGCGCACTGCGCGGCCAGTATCCTCCGGGTTCAACGATCAAACCGTTCATGGCGCTGGCGGGCCTGCATTACAACACACGCTCCCCAAGCTACACCATCGGCGACCCCGGCTACTTCACCCTGCCCGGCAGCAGCCATCAATACCGCGACTGGAAGAAGGGCGGGCACGGCAGCGTGGATATGTTCAAAGCCATCGTCATCTCCTGCGACACTTATTTCTACAGCCTGGCCACCGAGATGGGCATCGACAACATTTTCAATTATCTGACGCGTTTCAATTTCGGCAAGAAAACCGGCCTCGACCTGGAAGGCGAAACCTCCGGCCTGCTGCCCTCGCAGGAATGGAAGATGAAGCGCTACCAGCAGAAATGGTACGCCGGCGACACCGTGTCGGTCGGCATCGGGCAAGGCTACAATCTGGTCACGCCGATGCAGCTGGCCTATGCCACCGCGACGCTGGCGAACAACGGCGTGGGTTACAAGCCGCATCTGGTCAGGGAGGTGCGCAGTTCACGCAGCCTTGAAAACCGCCTGATTGAAGCCAAGCCTGCGTTCGACCTGCAGATTCCCACGGCGCATCTCGACCTGGTGAAGCGCGCGATGACGGCGGTCACTCAACCCGGCGGCACGGCGGCCCAGGCGGCAGCAGGCGCGCCCTACCGCATGGCCGGCAAGACCGGCACCGCGCAGGTGGTCGGCATGAAGCAGGGCGAAAAGTATGATGCCAGCAAGCTGGATGAGCGGCATCGCGACCACGCCTGGTTCATCGCTTTCGCCCCCGCCGAGCAACCCAAAATCGCGCTGGTGGTGCTGGTCGAAAATGGCGGCCACGGCGGCAGCACGGCCGCCCCGATCGCACGCAAGGTGATGGACTATCACCTGCTCGGCAAGGTGCCGCAGCCGTTGCCGGACTTGAGCGGCGAGTGGGTTGAAGAACATGACTAGACGCCAGCTATGGCTGCGCTTCATCGCGCACCTTGACCTGCCGCTGCTGTCCGGCATCGGCCTGCTGATGCTGACCAGCCTGCTGGTGCTGTACAGCGCGGACAATGCCGATTGGGGGCAAGCGCTGAAGCAGATGCTCAACATCACGGTGGCGCTGACCTGCATGTGGCTGATCGCCAACCTGCCGCTGCATTACCTGATGCGCACCGCCGTGCCGGTCTATATGCTCGGCATGGTGTTGCTGATCGGTGTCGCGCTGTTCGGCGAGATCAGCCACGGCGCGCGGCGCTGGCTGAATCTCGGCGTCACCACCATCCAGCCGTCCGAACTGATGAAGGTCGGCGTGCCGCTGATGATGGCCTGGTACTTTGAAAAATACGAAGCCACGCTTACCTTGAAGAATTATTTCGTCGCCGCATTGCTGTTGCTGATGCCGGTGGCATTGATCGCGCGCCAGCCCGATCTCGGCACCGCGCTATTGATTTCCGCCAGCGGCTTTTACGTGCTGTTCCTGGCCGGCTTGAGCTGGCGCGTGATGGGCGGACTGCTGGTCGCGGCGCTCGCCAGCGCGCCGGTGCTGTGGTCGATGCTGCATGACTACCAGCGCCATCGCATCCTGATGCTGTTCGATCCCTCGCAGGACGCGCTGGGCAAGGGTTACCACACCATCCAGGCGACCATCGCGGTGGGTTCCGGCGGCATTCTCGGCAAGGGCTACCTGAACGGCACACAGACCCATCTCGACTTCCTGCCGGAGCGCACCACCGATTTCATCTTCGCGGTATATTCGGAAGAATTCGGCCTGCTCGGCAACCTGATCCTGCTGGGGCTGTATTCGTTCGTGATCGGGCGCGGCTTCATCATCACCGCGAATGCCTCGACCTATTTCACGCGCCTGATGGCGGGTTCCATCACGCTGACCTTCGCCACCTACGCATTCGTCAACATGGGCATGGTCAGCGGAATCCTGCCGGTGGTCGGCGTGCCGTTGCCACTGGTGAGCTACGGGGGCACCTCGATGCTGACCCTGCTGCTGGGTTTTGGTATGCTGATGAGCATCGAGACGCATCAAAAACTGGTTAAAACCTGATTGGGGATTAGGAACTAGGGGTTGGGGACTAGGGTTTTGTCTCACTGTGCGAGATTTTTCTAGCCCCCAGTCCCTAGTCCCCATACCCTCATTCAAAGGAGATCGCATGAACAAGCAAATCGCAACTCTGGCATTGGCCACCCTGATACTCGCCGCCTGCGGCAGCGCCCCGCAACGCAAGGTGGAAACGCGCAGCCCCCCCGCGCCTGTTGAAGATCACGCTGTCGGTGCGCCCGCCGCACCGGCAGCATCGGCGGGAGGCGGCTACCTCGCCGGGGACGGCCCCGGCGCAGCCGCCCCGGCCAACCTCGACGCAATTTCCGACGCCGTACCGAAAAACGAGCCGCTGCACCGCTACGCCAATCGCCCCTACGTTGCGCTGGGCAAGACCTACACGCCGCTGACCGCCACGGGCAACTACAAGGAGCGCGGCATCGCCTCGTGGTATGGCAAGAAATTTCACGGTCGGCGCACCTCCAGCGGCGAGGTATACGATATGTACGGCATGACCGCCGCGCACCCCACCCTGCCGATCCCGAGCTATGCGCGCGTCACCAATACCGCCACCAAAAAATCCATAGTGGTGCGCGTCAACGACCGCGGCCCGTTCCTGCACGAGCGCGTGATGGATCTGTCCTACACCGCCGCACACAAGCTCGGCATCATCGGCAACGGCAGTTCGGAAGTGGAAGTCGAGAGCCTGGCTCCCGATGCCCGTGTGAATACCCTCGCCAAAGCGGATGCCGTGGAAAGCAAACCGCTGGAAAAAACCGAGCCGGCAGCCAGTAGCGCGCCGCCCGCTGCAAGCGCCGCAGGCAGCAATATTTACCTGCAACTCGGCGCATTCAAATCACAGGAAGCCGCTGAAAGCTTCATGGCGCAAATGCGTGCCAAGCTCGGCGATGCCGGCAAGCAGCTCAGCGTATTCCTCAAGGACGGCCTCAACCGCGTTCACCTCGGCCCGTATGCGAGCCAGGATGCGGCGCGCAGCAGCGCGGAGGGGTTGAAGGGGAAATTGGGGTTCAAGCCGATGGTGAATTTGCGGTAGATAAGCTCCGTTCGCCCTGAGCCAAGTAAACCCCGCGTTCGCGAGGCAAGGCGTGAGCAGGAAACAGTATGCAGCGCGAGGGGTTTTCGCTTTGGCTATCATAAGCGGAATGCCAAGCCAGCAAAGACCGAGATAGCACTGGTGCTAC
>JAUYGW010000042.1 GCA_030690245.1 Gallionella sp.
CGTTTTCGTACGCCAGCGCGTCGCCCACCATGACGCGTGTCATGCCGGGGTTCTTCTCACCAAACTGCAGCAGCAGGGCCACGAGCTTGCGCGAACGCGCCATGGCATCGGGCTCTCGTTCACCCAGCTGGTTGACCAGACCGAACACCGATTGCTCGATGAACTCGATCAGGCCCTCAAACATCTGCGCCTTGCTGGCGAAGTGGCGGTAGAGCGCGGCTTCCGATACCTCGAGCCGGGCGGCGAGCGCGGCGGTGGTGATTTTCTCGCTCTTCGGCGCCTGCAGCATTTCGGCCAACACTTGCAGGATCTGGTTCTTGCGTTCGCCAGAGCGGGTCGCCATGATCATCCCCTTGGATCGGTCGATGTACGCCGATTCTAGCCCATACGGTTGGTGAGTGCTAACCTTTTCATAGTTCCAGGCGCCCCAGCAGGCGCGGCAAAGCGAGCACCGACGCGGTCTTGACGTCGACGTAGGCCGGGGTGCGCGGCTCGCGCGTGACCCACACGGTCTTCATGCCCAGGCGCTTCGCCGGGCGCAGGTTTTCACGGCTGTCCTCCACCATGACGCAGCGCGCGGCGATGAGGCCGTGCGCGCGCAGCAGGCTGTGAAAGGCGGCGAGTGAGGGCTTGGGCCGGTAGCCGGTGGACTCGATGCAGTGCACGGCGTCGAAATAGCCGTCGATGCCCATCATCTGCAGCACGGCTCTGGCGTAGTGTCGCGGCGCGTTGGACAGGACCAGCTTGCGGCCGGGCAGGCGGCGCAGCATGGCGGCGAGTCCGCGCTCATACACCACCATGTTGGACAAGTCGGGAAAAGCGTGCGTTTCGCGCAGAAAATGCGCGGGATCGGTGCCGTGATGGCGCATCATGCCCAGCAGCGTCGCGCCGTAGCTGCGCCAGTAATGCGCGCGCAGCTTGCCGGCGTCCTCCTCGGTCAGCCGCAAATGCCGCTGCAGATAAGCGGTCATGCTGCGACTGATATGCGGGAAGATATGCGGCGAGGCGTTGTGCAGGGTGTTGTCCAGGTCGAACACCCAGCTTAGCTTTGTTGGCACTGTTGCCGGTCCAAGTCGCGACTCGCGCCCGGCAAACTCACTTGCCGCGTATCAGCGTGCCCACACCCTGGTCGGTGAGGATTTCCAGCAGCAGCGCATGCTCGACGCGGCCATCGATGATATGCACGCTTTTCACCCCGCTCCTGGCCGCATCCAGGGCCGAACTGATCTTGGGCAGCATGCCGCCGGAGAGCGTGCCGGCGGCGAACAAGGCGTCGATGTGCTTTGCCGTCAGGCCGGTGAGGAGCTTGCCGTCCTTGTCCAGAACGCCCGGGGTATTGGTGAGCAGCACCAGTTTCTCCGCCTTGAGAATTTCGGCGAGTTTGCCCGCGACCAGGTCGGCGTTGATGTTGAAGGATTCGCCGTTGGCGCCCACCCCGATCGGGGCCACTACGGGAATGAAGCCGCCGGCTTCCAGTACCGAAATCACCTGCGGATCGATCGAGTCAATTTCACCCACCTGACCGATGTCCAGCATCTGCTTCGGTTTGTCCCTGTCGGGCAGCATCAGCTTTCTTGCGCGGATGAACCCGCCGTCCTGGCCGGTAAGGCCCACGGCTCTGCCGCCGGCCTGGTTGATCAGCGTGACGATGTCCTTGTTGACCGCCCCGCCGAGCACCATCTCGACCACGTCCATGGTTTCGGCGTCGGTGACGCGCATGCCCTGCACGAACTCGCCCGTCTTGCCGATGCGCTTGAGCAGCGCCTCGATCTGCGGGCCGCCGCCGTGCACCACCACCGGATTCATGCCCACCAGCTTCAACAGCACCACATCGTGGGCGAAGCTCTTCTGCAGAACCGGATCGGTCATGGCACTGCCGCCGTACTTGACGACTATGGTCTTGCCGTGTAAGCGCTTGATGTAAGGCAGCGCTTCGGCCAGGGTCTGGGCCTTGAGTGCGGGTAGGGCAGGCTTGGACATGGAACTGCCACGGTTAGAGTAATGAGCGCATTTTACCGCCCCTAAGACGAAAAAAGGCGGCCTGGAGCTGCCTTTTCCCGACACCTGACGCGCCCGGCAGGAAATCCTGATATTGGCCCAAGACGGCATGGATTTGGTAGAGTGTTGGCAGGTCCGTTGTGATTATGTCAGCCTGGCCGCCTTCCCCCGCAGCACTTCGGCGTACGAACATAAGGCATTCCGGGACGGTCAATTCGGGCGCAGCGAACCAGGCAAGCAGAACTTCAACCAAGTGGAGACTACGCATATGAAAACCAACAGAACCAAGCTGGCACTCGCCATTCTCGCTGCCGGCAGCGCGTTAGCCATCGCCACACCCGCGCAGGCGGGCAAGACGCTCGATGCCGTCAAGGCGCGCGGCGAACTCGTTTGTGGCGTCAATACCGGCCTGGCTGGCTTCTCCGCAGCCGACAGTCAGGGCAAGTGGTCCGGGCTGGATGTGGATGTGTGCCGCGCCATTGCAGCGGCGGTGCTGGGAGACGGCAACAAAGTGAAGTTCGTGCCGCTCACCGCGCAACAGCGTTTCACTGCGCTGCAGTCCGGCGAGATCGACTTCGGATACTTCACTTCGGCGAACATCCTCAACACCCTTGAGTCGCGTGGGATGGAGACGCGGGGAGCGGGCATCCCCAGCTTCGACGAGATCGGGATCAACACGGGGTCGGCATATCAGACGGACC
>JAUYGW010000051.1 GCA_030690245.1 Gallionella sp.
CGCTGCGCGCCTGGTCTGTTTGGCGTAGCGGTCAAAGCCGCTCGTAGAAAGTGTCGTTTGTTTCATCGTTTTAATCCGTTTGTTCAACCCGAGCTTCTGACAGCATGAGCGTGAAAAGTTCGAGACTTAATCAGAGGTTCCCTAGCCTCACTTTTGCCGGTATGAGAAACAAACGCGAGGCGGGGCACCCCTCTTGAGTTCTGCAAGGAGTGGATTCTTTACTTACATCTTCCACTCGATGTACGAATAGATATAGTTCGAGCCGCCATCCACATTTCCGAGCAGGCGCGAGTTGCCGAAGATGCCCGAACGGTGCGACACGCCAAGGCCGAGGTAGGTCTCGCGCATCGACTTCACGCCGATTACATCCCCGACGCTGAAGTCGACACTTGGATCGAGGTAGTTGAGCAGCTTCGAAGTGGTGCGGCCGCGCGCCGCTTGGTCGCGCGATTCGACGAAAGGCACGCGCTGCGCATACGAGATGCCGATACCGAAGCCGAGGCGCGTGCGCACGCGCTCGCTCCACGGGAAACCGTAGTAATAACCCTTCATGTAGGCATTGGCTTGCCAGGAGTCGCTCTGCAGCCCGCGCTCGTTGTGCCGCAGGGCGCCGACATAGCCGACGAAATCGACCGGCCAGCCGTTAAGTTGCTCAATGAAGGGACGGCCGAGTTCGATCGCATAGATGCGCGTCTGATCAACGGTGCTGGTTGAGGTGCAGGATAGCAGCATTATATTGGCGGCGGCGCAATCGGTCGATTTGCCGTGGAGCAGCTTGACGATCAGCGGCTTGCCTTCAGGCCAGATGCCATGTTCCGGCGAAAAATTGTAGGCCAGGCCGACAAGCCCGGCGAGCTGTGTGCGATTCTCGACGATGGGGCTTGCGCGCACACCCGATGCCCAGCGCGTGGCGGACAGGCCGCCGATCAGCCGCCAGCGCTCGGAGAGCCGGTACAGCGCAGATAGCCCTAGCTCGGTATTGACGCCGCTGCCCGGTTCGTACGCGGGGCGCGCCGCCGTGGCTTCGGAAGGGCGTACGCCGTAGTAGTAATTGTTCAGGCTCGCGTTGCGCGCCGCGAGCGTGATCTGGGGCTTCAGTTGCAGGTCGCCCAACGCCCAGTCGTAGCTGTAACCGGCGCGCATCTCGGTGCCGTTTGATCCGCCGCCGGCATCGTGCAGTATTTCACCGAAAAGCGTACCCCCGGCACCGCGATGTTGGTAACTGAGGCCCAGATCGGCGCCCGTACCGCGTTTGGTCATCCCGGCGAGGCTCGCCGGGATGCGATCATAGGGAAAGCCCTCGAAGCGATACCCGAGAAACAGTTCAAAGCGCCGGCCGGGGATCTCGTCATGCTTCAGACCGAAGCGGTTGCTCTGGAGGAAAACGCGCTCGCCCTCGTAAAGATAGAGCGGAAAGAGGTCGTTGCGCGTGCCGCCGCCGCGGTAGAGAGAGCGCTGGACGCGCGTAGCGATGCCGAGCCCGGCTGCGCCCGGATCGGCTGCTGCTGGCGCCACGATGGTCGGGTCGTCACTCGCCGCCGCACCCGCAGAAAAAACAGACAGGCAGAGCGCAAGTGCCGCAGCTGCGCACACGCATTCCGGGTATTTTGAATCAGTCATCATATTGATCCGGCATTAAATTGTTGGACTTAAGCTGCATACTTTGCAGGTGCATGTTCAAAGTAGCGTCTCACACGCTCGGGCGGCTTCTGCAGCTTGCGCAGGTAACTGGTAGTCACCTTGAGTAACTGCCCCTTTGTTCGCGCAGGCGCCTTGGTTGTCACTGCATGCTTGAGATCGGCATTCAGCATTTTATCCGGATTCAACCCAATCTCGTCTTGCTGTTTCGCCAGCCAAGCCTTGACCAGCTTGGCATGGTGTACTCGCAGGTTGTCCAGAATCAGAAATACCTTGCGCTGATTCGTGACGGTGGAGATGAGCCCCACGTTCTCGTGTTTACTGTTGGCTCGCACCACGGGCGTTTTTCCTTTCGGCGCTTAAGAACGTCCACGCACGTCATCCCAACCACGCGAGCGATATGACTTGAGTGCAGCGATAACCGTGCCACGCGATAGCTCACACTCGCGCGCTACGTCATTCACCAGCATCTCTTGTTCCAGAAGTCGGACTGCACGCCTGCGCCTTTCGGCTAATGCCTGCATCGAGAGTGGCCCGGCGTCTTGTCGTTCAATGCGCGTTCTGACAAAACATTATCTGAGAAGCTTAACAATTTATTGCCGAGTCATTAAAAGCCGAAATACACCGAGATATGTCCGCGGAGGTCACCGGTTTTCTTGCTCCCGCCCTCATCCATTACCCGTGCCAAATCGAAGCGCATGTTGAAGTCTCGCTGGATATTCCAGCGAAACCCTGCGCCCATGCTGGCGATCGAGACCTGTTCCTTGGCTTCCCCGGCCAGCGGGTTGTTGGCGGCCCTGGCGATGTCATAGAACAGCAAGCCGCGCAGGTTGCCTTCGCCGGGAATCAGTTGGCCCATCAGGTTGGGTGAATAGAGCTCAAGGTTGGCAAAATAGCCGGTATCGCGGGCAACCTCGCGCTCCAGAAAACCGCGCACGGCGGTCGCGCCGGCAATGCCGAATTGCTCGCCGGAGACGAGGGCGTCAGGGGTGTATTGTGCGTTGACAGCGGCGCGGATTTGCCAGTTGCCACCGAGTACGTTCACCCTGCTGGCGCCAAAGCGAAGAATCTTGTAGCGGGAAGGCGCGCCAATCCCGCCATTCGGGCTCGGGCGCACCGCATTGAAATCACTCTCCCGTCCACTGGCAGCCCCGGGAACATTGTGCGATAAGGCAGCATAAAAGTCGGAGATCAGGCCGTGTTTTGCAAAATTTCCACTGTATGCGAAGCTGATCGGCCTCAAGGTAACATCCAATGCGGCCGGTCCGCAGCCGGCTGCGCCGAAATTGCCGAGCGCGCAGTGGTTTCTGTAGGCGCGATAATCGAGGCCGTAAACGATCCGGTGCGAATACTCGCCGTGCCGATCCAGCAACTGGTTATAGCGCAAGCCGTAAACATCGCCCTTGCCAGAAAAAGTGAGCGGCCCCGCGACGGTCTGCGCGGTGCCGGCGCTGACATCCGAGTGAGCGAGGATGAAATCCATGGAATCGCCCAGCGAATACAACGGCAGGCGATAGCTCCCGCTGTAGAGGCTGACCTGGCTCTCTTTTCCCGGCGAGGTGACGTAATTGAACGTGCCCACATGGTCGCGGTTGAACAGGTTGGCATGCTGCACGCCGACGCCGAGCCGATAGTTGCCCGTCTGCGGGTAGCCGGTATTGTCCAGGGTCAGGAAGGCCTTGAGCGGCCGCACCTCGATGACGTCGACCGTGGCATCCACCACGCCCGGCTGCTCGCCGGGGCGCAGCACGACGTCCGCCTGTTTGGCCGGGTTCTCGTTGGCAAGCTGCACATTCGCCGAGATGTCCCTTGTTCTGGGCGGAACGCCCTTGTTGAGTGCCGGAAGGCTGGAGCGGATGTTCGCATCATCAAAAAAGCGGTTGCCCGAGAGGGTGACCTTGCCGACCCGCGCCTCGATGACCCGCAGCGTGACTACACCCCGGTCGAGATCCTGCTCGGGTGCGATCACCCAGGTCACGCTGAAACCTGCGCTGCGATAGTGCTGCCGGAGCGCCTCGATCGCGCGCTTCACGTCGCCATACTCGCGCTGTTTGCCGGTGTAGGGTTTGAGCACGGCTTCGATCTCATCGGGCTTGAGCAGCGTATTGCCCTCGATCTTGAAACGATCAATATCGAAATGCTCGGTCTGCGCAAAGGAAGATGCCGAGGTCAGCAGCAGCGCCGCCGCAAGCCCCATGCAGCGCATCATTGATGGCATATCGATTCCCTCTCATGAAATACGGTAAGCCCTGGACAAATACTCATTATTTATTGCCTTTCTCGCGTTGCTCCGGGAATGACCAGGTTTCACAAACCCCTCCGCCAGAAACAGAATCGCAACGATTCAAGCGGTCGCCTAGGCGCGACTTCAAATCGTTCGTCCCCCTCATCACGTCGAATCCCGGGTCAGCGTTGTTTGGATTCAAGGAAATATGCCAGAAATTACCCGGACGGTA
>JAUYGW010000056.1 GCA_030690245.1 Gallionella sp.
GAAATCCTCAACCGCAACCTGCCCTACATCTCCGGCCCGCAATGGCTGGCAGATACCTTGTTGCGCGACAAGTGGGTGCTGGGGGTGGCGGGCACGCACGGCAAGACGACGACCTCCTCGATGCTGGCGTGGATACTGGAATACGCGGGACTGAACCCCGGCTTCCTGATCGGCGGCGTGCCGCAGAATTTTGGCATCTCGGCGCGGCTTGGTTCTCTCCCCTCGCCCGCAGGCGGGAGAGGGGCTGGGGGAGAGGGCGGTTTTTTCGTCATCGAGGCCGACGAATACGACACGGCCTTCTTCGACAAGCGCTCCAAGTTCGTGCATTACCGCCCGCGCACCGCGATCCTGAACAACCTGGAATTCGACCACGCCGACATCTTCCCCGATCTCGCCAGCATCGAAACGCAGTTCCACCATCTGGTGCGCACCGTGCCCGGCAACGGGTTGGTGGTAAGCAACGGGCGCGAGGAATCGTTGCGGCGCGTGCTTCAGCGCGGCTGCTGGACGCCGGTGGAAATGTTCGGCAGCCCACTTCCTTGCGAGGAAAAACAACCATCAAATATCGGTTGGAACATCGACGCGAATGACCGCGTGACGCTGAACGGTGTACCGCAAGGCACGCTCGAATGGGACTTGCTCGGCGAGCACAACCGCCTGAACGCGCTCGCCGCCTTGGCCGCGGCGCGCTATGCCGGCGTGCCGGTGGCGCAGGGTTTGGCTGCATTAAGCAAATTCCTGAACGTGAAGCGGCGCATGGAAGTGCGCGGCACGGTCAACGGCATCACCGTATATGACGACTTCGCGCATCACCCCACCGCGATCGACACCACCGTCGCCGGGCTGCGCCGCAAGGCCGGCAAGGCGCGCATCCTTGCGGTGCTCGAGCCGCGCTCCAATACCATGAAGCTGGGCGTGATGAAGGACGCGCTGCCCGGCAGCCTGAAGGCGGCCGACCTGGTGTTCTGCTATGCCGGCAATCTCGGCTGGGATGCGCGCGGCGCACTGGCGCCCTTGGGTGAGAAGGCCGTGGTGAAAGATGACCTCAACGAGCTGATCGAAGCCATCGCCGCCGCCGCGCGCTCAGGCGATCAGATACTGGTGATGAGCAACGGCGGGTTCGGCGGGATACACGAGAAGCTGCTCAAAAAATTGGCGTAGGGGCGTATGGCAATACGCCCTTGGCACAGCCGTTCACCGTCTGTTGAATCAACGTGGTTGAGACGAAGCCATAATAAGGGCAGGCGTATTGCCATACGCCCCTACGGTTCCTGATTCTCCAGCCCCAGTTCCTGGATCTTGCGCGTCAAAGTGTTGCGCCCGATGCCTAACAGGATGGCCGCTTCGATGCGGCGCCCGCCGGTGTGGTGCAGGGCTTGCAGGACCAGGGTGCGCTCGAATTGCGCGGCAAGCTTGCCCATGATGTGATCTTCGCCGCGCTGCAAGGCCAGCCCCACTTGTTGCGCCAGCACGGCGCTCCAGTCGCCGCCCAGCGCCGCGTCCGAAGCGGATTCGCCGCGCCACTCGGGCGGCAGGTCGGCGATTTCGATCCGCTGCGAGGGCGTCATCACGGCCAGCCAGTGGCAGAGATTTTCCAGTTGCCGCACGTTGCCGGGAAAGTCCTGCGCGGCGAGGAAGCGCAACGCTTCCTCGCTCAACTGCTTCTGTTCCACGCCCAGTTCGCGCGCGCTCTTGTGCAGGAAATATTTCGCCAGCAGCGGGATGTCTGCGCGCCGTTCGCGCAGCGGCGGCAGACGCAGCCGGATCACGTTCAGCCGGTGGAACAGGTCTTCGCGGAACAGGCCCTGCTTGACGCGCTCGTCGAGGTTCTGGTGGGTCGCAGTGATGATGCGCACGTTGGCCTTGATCGGCTGATGGCCGCCGACGCGGTAGAAGTTGCCGTCGGACAGCACGCGCAGCAAACGGGTTTGCAAATCGGCGGGCATGTCGCCGATCTCGTCGAGGAACAGCGTGCCGCCCTCCGCCTGCTCGAAGCGGCCGTGCCGCGTCGCCGCCGCGCCGGTGAACGCGCCGCGCTCGTGGCCGAACAGTTCCGATTCAAGAAGATCCTTGGGGATCGCGGCGGTGTTGATCGCGATGAACGGCTTGCCGGCGCGCGTGCTGTGGCGGTGCAGCGCGCGCGCCACCAGTTCCTTGCCGGTGCCGGATTCGCCGTTGATCAGCACGGTCGCCTGAGATTGCGCCAGCTTGCCGATCGCGCGGAACACCTCCTGCATCGCGGGAGCATGGCCGAGTATATCGGTTGCGGCTTCGGCTTCTTCTGCGCCGCCCGATTTGCGCTGGCTCTGCTCCAAGGCGCGCCGGATCAACTCGACCGCGTGATTGATGTCGAACGGCTTGGGCAGGTATTCGAACGCGCCGCCCTGAAACGCCGAGACGGCGCTTTCCAGATCGGAATAGGCGGTCATGATGATGGCCGGAATATGCGGATGGCGCTGATGCAGCGCCTGCAAAAAATCCAGCCCGGAACTGCCCGGCATGCGGATGTCGCTGACCACCACTTGCGGCAGGCTGCTATCCAGCGCAAACAACGCGTCGTCCGCCGTGGAAAAGCTCTTGAACTCGATGTTCTCGCGGGCCAGCGCCTTTTCCAGCACCCAGCGGATGGAGCGGTCGTCGTCTATGATCCAGACAGGTTTCATAAAGTGTCACCTATGTCGTTGGTTAATTGGCGGACGAATCATTCAGCCACGGATGAACACGGATTTTCACGGATACAACCGTAGTGACTAATCCGTGTTTCATCAGTGTTCATCCGTGGCTGAATTGCCGTTCTTTTTAATCATGGAAGAGGAAGCAGCACGGTAAAGCAGGTGCGCCCAGGCTCGCTGTCGAATTCTATCGCGCCGTGATGCTGGTTGACGTAGTCCTGCGCCAGCGTCAACCCGAGCCCGTGGCCGTCGGCCCGCCCCGATACCAGCGGATAAAAAATTTTGTCTTGCAGTTCCGGCGGTATGCCGGGGCCGTTGTCGATGATCTGCACCATCACCGCGAGGCGGTGGCGGCGCTTGACCAGCGTTACCTGGCGCGCGATGCGGGTGCGCAGGGTGATGGTGCCGCTGCCCTGCATCGCCTGCGCGGCATTGCGCACGATGTTGAGCATCGCCTGGATCAGTTGCTCCTTGTCGCCGATCAGCGCGGGCAGGCTGATGTCGTAATCGCGCTGGATCGTCAATCCTGCCGGCATTTCCGCCAGCACCACGCTGCGCACGCGCTCCAGCACTTCGTGGATGTTGAGCGCGCTGTAGTGCGAGGCGTTTTGCGGGGAGAGCAATTTTTCCATCAGCGAGCGCAGCCGGTCCGCCTCCTGCACGATGACCTGGGTGTATTCGCGCAAGGCCGGCTTTTCCAGCTCCTGCTCGAGCAATTGCGCCGCGCCGCGTATGCCGCCGAGCGGGTTCTTGATCTCGTGCGCGAGGTTGCGCAACAGCAGGCGGCTGGCCTGCGTCTGATCCAGCATCTGCTCCTCGCGCGCGAGCTTGAGCGGACGGTCCATCGGGTGGAATTCCAGCAGCAGGCAGCGGCTAGAGTGAAGCTCGCCCAATTGCACTGGCGTCGCCGCGCAGCGCAAATGCAGCTTGCCGTGCGCATGCGTGCCCAGCGTCAGGTCGTGTTCGATATAACTGGCGTTGTCCCGGATCGCATGCTGCATCGCATTGGCCAATTGACCGCTATCCGTGAATGCCTGCTGCACCGGGTGCCCGAGCAGGTTTTTGCCGCTCACGTCGAACAGGTGTTCTGCGGCCGGGTTGAGATAGATGACGCGCGCCTCCTCGTCCAGCAGGATAACGGCGGTAGCCAGGTGTTCCGGCGTAAAAGATAGAAAGTCAGGCATATATTCTTGTGCAGCAGGAAACATGCCAGATGGGAAAATTTACTTGAGTTTGGACAACTCGGTTTTGAGCGCTTCAATATTCTGGCTGTGCAACTCGACCTGGTCTTTCAGAGACTTGATCTTCTCTTCATATTTCGCCACATTGCGATAAGTTTTGCCGTCCTTGCCCCGATAGACTTCGGGCGTGCCTTCGCCCTCTTTCAGGCTCTGCCTGGCCTCTTCAAGCAATTTCTCCTCGGTGCTCAATTCATCCTGCAAAATCCTGCGGCGCGTGTCATCGCGTCTTTTTTGCGTTGCGCCGTCCACTCTCGGAAAGCCCTCGGGCGAAGCGGACGAACGCGCGCGCGCCGGCGGAACCATGGTGGGCAACGGCTCCAGGATGATTTTCTTGCCGCCCTTGATCGGTGTGCTGGAATAAGTGACATGACCCTCGGCATCGACGGCCTTGTAAATCTCCGCCTGCACCAACAACGGGCAGAGGCTTATCATCGCAAGCAAGTATCCGAGCTTCATTTTCATTCTCCTGAAATAGGCTCTAACGCGGGCAAGTATAGGGCAAGCATTGTGTACAGACAAACTTTTACGGTGCAAAACAAAACGGGGCTTGCGCCCCGTTTTGCCGTTCTGCTTTGCGAGACCGAAATCTAGATGCTGTAATACATATCGAATTCGATCGGATGCGTGGTCATACGCAAACGGGTCACCTCGTCCATCTTCAATGCGATGAAGGCATCGATGAAGTCGTTGGAGAACACGCCGCCGCGTGACAGGAATTCGCGATCCTTGTCCAGGTGCGCCAGCGCTTCATCCAGCGAGCTGCACACGGTCGGGATCTTCGCGTCTTCTTCCGGCGGCAGGTCATACAGGTTCTTGTCGGCCGGATCGCCGGGGTGGATCTTGTTCTGGATGCCATCCAGGCCGGCCATCATCAAGGCTGTGAAGCACAGATACGGGTTCGCGGTCGGATCCGGGAAGCGGGTCTCGATGCGGCGCGCCTTGTCGCTGGTCACATGCGGGATGCGAATCGAAGCGGAACGGTTCTTCGCCGAGTAAGCCAGCTTGGTGGGCGCTTCGTAATGCGGGACCAGGCGCTTGTAGGAGTTGGTGCCGGGGTTGCAGATCGCATTCAGCGCCTTGGCGTGCTTGATGATGCCGCCGATGTAGTACAGCGCGGTGTCGGACAGGCCGGCGTAACCGTTGCCCGCGAACGTGTTCTTGCCGTCCTTCCAGATCGACTGGTGCACGTGCATGCCGGAACCGTTGTCGCCGACGATGGGCTTGGGCATGAAGGTCGCGGTCTTGCCGTATTGGTGCGCGTTATTATGCACCACGTATTTCAATGCCTGGGTCTGGTCGGCGCGGCGCACCAGCGTGTTGAACTTGGTGCCGATTTCGCACTGTCCGGCGGTCGCCACTTCATGGTGATGCACTTCCACTTCGATGCCGATGTCTTCCAGAGCCAGGCACATCGCCGCGCGGATGTCGTTCAGGCTGTCGACCGGCGGAACCGGGAAATAGCCGCCCTTGACGGTCGGGCGGTGGCCGGTGTTGCCGCCGTCGAATTTCTCGGCGGAAGACCAGGCTGCCTCTTCGGAATTGATCTTGACTGAGCAGCCGGACATATCGACATGCCAGTTCACCGAGTCAAAAATGAAAAATTCGGGCTCCGGGCCGAAGAAGGCGGTGTCGCCGATGCCGCTGGACTTCAGGTAGGCTTCGGCGCGCTTCGCGATGGAGCGCGGATCGCGGTCATAACCCTTGCCGTCGGTCGGCTCCACGACGTCGCAGGTGACCACCAGGGTGTTTTCGTCCATGAACGGGTCGAGATAGGCCGTCGCCGGGTCCGGCATCAACAGCATGTCCGAGGCCTGGATGCCCTTCCAGCCGGCGATGGAGGAACCATCGAACGCATGGCCGTCTTCGAATTTATCCAGATCCACGTACTTGGCCGGCACACCGACGTGCTGCTCCTTGCCGCGCGTATCGGTAAAACGGAAATCCACGAACTTGACGTCATGGTCTTTAATCATCTTCAACACATCATTTACCGACATCGACATAGCTTTCTCCCACAAAAATACGAAAATTAAAAATTAAACTGCTCAACTGAAATCCGGAATTTTATACGCATAAAGCAACGCACGAAGCGTGCCAATTCTTCATATATGACAGAACGGCATTGTGCCATAAGGCCATCATGCGGCACAGAAAATATTTGCACCTGAATTGGGCATAACAGGATGCTTACGCACTAATTTTGTGCATGGCTGCGATGGACATGAATGGCACGGAAGAACTCATCATCGCGCACCAGTTCATCGCAGCGCGCCTGCAACGCATCGGCCTGCCCGGCCTGCCGGCTGGCGGCGGCCAGGTAGATTTCGGCATCGACCTTGCCGTCCAGATAGTGAAACACCACGCGATTGCCCGACAAATCCGGTTCCCCCAGCCGCCCGGCCAGATGCGCCAGCAAACCGGGGCGGCCGGGCAGATGTGCATTCGGTTTGGCTTGCAGGTCATCTTCCGGATCGATGTGCACCATCACATCCATCACATGATGGTTGTTGAGCACGGCATAACGCGCCGATTCGGCAATGTAATGTCCTTCCGACACGCTGATCTTGGGATCGACCACGATATGCGCGTCAACCAGCGCATTGTCGGCCATCTTGCGCGTGCGCAACTCATGCAGCGCCCGCACGCCATGGGTATTGAGCAAGGTTTGCCGGATGGCCTCGACCTCCTCCGCATCCAGCCCGGTGTCGATCAATTCGGCCATCGCCTCCAAAGCCAGCTTGCCGCCCATATGCGCGATCATCACCCCCACCACCGCAGCGGCGAGCAAATCGAAGAAGGTATAGCCGAGCAGGTTGCCGACGATCCCGACGATAACCACCAATGAAGACGCCGCATCCGAACGCGCATGCCATGCGTTGGCCACCAGCATCTGCGAGCGTACCCGTTTGGCCACCGCCAGCATATAACGGAACATGCCCTCCTTGGCGACCAGGGCGATAACCGCGATCGCAAGCGCGACCGGATTGACCGCCTGCAACGCCTCGGGATGTTGCAGGCGCATCGCGGCAGCCACCAGCAACACCACGCCGAGCGCTGCCAGGAATGTGCCCAGAATAAGCGTTGCGGCAGTTTCCACCCGCGCGTGCCCGTAAGGATGATCGGCATCGGCGTGCCGGTTGCCGTGCCGGTTTGCATACAGCACCAGCACATCGGACATCAAATCCGACAGCGAATGCAAGCCATCGGACATCAGGGCTTGCGAATGCGCGAAAAATCCGCCCACAACCTGAAAGAAAGTCAACAGCAAATTGATGACGATGCTCACCCACGTGCTTTTTTGCGCGGCGGCAAAACGCTCCGGGTGCATCGGCTCGAAAGCCCCGATTTCAGCCTGGGATTGATGTTTATGGGTGTGATTTTTCATGCCGGTTGCGCTACTATGTGCCTGTCACTGCGCAGCATAACACCTGCGCCAGATTCGTTAAACAACGCTATCAACGAAAGAAACCACATGGGTAAAATTACCGCCATTCTGCAAGCCGCGCAGCAACGCGCCAAAGAAATGAATCTATCCTACGAGGGCGCGCTGTACCCGGATGAGGCTTATGAAATATTACAAAGCGCACCCGGTGCCAAGCTGGTGGATGTGCGCAGCCGCGCCGAGCTGGACTGGGTCGGACGCGTGCCCGGCGCCGTGGAAATCGAATGGGCAATCTATCCGGGCATGAAACCCAACCCGCATTTCATCACCCAGCTCGAACAGCAGGTGGACAAAGAAGCCTTGGCTATATTCATCTGCCGCAGCGGAATACGCTCCAACGCCGCCGCAGCTGCCGCCACCCAAGCAGGCTACGGCGACTGTTACAACGTGCTGGAAGGTTTCGAAGGCGACAAAGGCGCGGACGGGCACCGCAATACATTGGGCGGCTGGCGCGTGGCCGGATTGCCCTGGGAACAGAGCTGATTCTCTGCAAGCCGCGCTATGACCGGGTTCTTGAAGTCATGCTTTTCCCGGCGCCGTGGCAAATACCGCCAATTGTTGGCGGCTAGTGTCACATCACTCCGCACAACCTTCTTGAGCCTTGCCTCGGCATCAGCGATGATTGCATCACATCTGTAATGCGTGAGGTAACCCATGAAAACCGCAACCATGCCTGCGCTGCGTGTGCAACCCGAACTCAGGCAAGCCGCCGAGGAGATGCTGCGTCCGGGCGAGACGCTTTCCGCGTTCGTCGAGGATTCGTTATGCCGCAATGTGGAGTTGCGCCGGGCGCAACAGGAATTCATCGTGCGCGGATTGGCTTCGCGCGATGCCGCGAAGAAAGCGGACGTCTATTTTTCGGCGGATGAGGTGTTGCAGGAGCTGGACGATATATTCGCCAGCCCCAGAAAGAAAGCGCGTAAGTGAACTACAGGGTTCGCTACACTCTGGAAGCCAAAGAGGATTTGAAACGGCTCATCACCTTTTCTGGCCGAGCAAGACCCGCAAACGGCGAGGCACGCACACAAGACCATCGCCGCGAGCATCCAGTTGTTGCAGCAATTTCAGTTCACCTGTCGCAAGGCCGTTCCCGGAATACGTTCCTGCACGAACTGGTGACCTCGTTTGGCAGCGGCGGTTGTGTCGCGCTGTTCGAGATCGAGGACAAGGAAACCGTGACCATCGTTGCAGTACGACATCAGCGGGAAGACGATTATCATTAGCATCACCCCCTGTTTTAATTTTTTTACTGGAGTTCAGTCATGAGCGGTTTACCCAAATGCCCGAAATGCAGTTCGGAATTCACCTACGAAGATGCGAGTAACTATGTTTGCCCCGAGTGCGCGCACGAGTGGCCCAAGGATGCGCCCAGCGAGAGCGGGGAGCAGCAGCGTATGTACAAGGATGCGTTCGGCAACGTGCTTGCCGACGGCGACTCGGTCACGGTGATCAAGGATCTGAAGATCAAGGGTTCGTCTTCGGTCGTCAAGGTCGGAACCAAGGTGAAGAATATCCGTCTGATCGACGGCGACCATGACATCGACTGCAAGATCGACGGCATCGGCGCGATGCAACTGAAAACCGAGTTCGTGAAGAAAGCTTGATGGGATTCTGATATGGGTGGCTGGGGTTGTCCGCACGAGGTTGACGGCAAATGCCAGAAGGTTAATAACTTGCCCTGCGATCCGGCGATGAAGGGGTGCGTGCTGTTCGGCCGCTTCGTCTGGGGGGATCGGGGCAAGAACCGTCCCGCCGGGGGGTGGGGCGGCAACGGGCCGGAGCCGGAAGAAAGCGATCACCCTCAAGAGCCATCCGGGAAAGATTGAGTTTCGTAGGTCGGGTTAGCGCAGCGTAACCCGACGTTTTCATCGCATCCCCGACATTGTCGGGTTACGCTGCGCTAACCCGAC
>JAUYGW010000061.1 GCA_030690245.1 Gallionella sp.
CGCGGCATGAAAACCAACATGGGCGACCCGCACCGCAATTTTGTCGATTTCGCGCATGTGCCGGTGGTGAAGCGGCTGACGCGCATGCCGGTGTGCGTCGACCCGTCGCACTCGGTGGGATCGCGGCAAGCCTCGCCGGACGGCATCCTCGACATGCTGCACGTCACCGCGCAGGGCGTGCTGGCCGGCGCCAACATGGTGCTGGTGGATTTCCACCCCGCGCCGCCCAAAGCCTTGGTGGACGGCCCGCAGGCCATGCTGCTGAAGGAGCTGCCGTATTTCCTGGAAGACGTGCAGATCGCCCGCGAAGCCTATCTCAAGCGCGTCGCGCTGCGGCAGCGTTACCAGGATATGTGATTTTCAGGGCGCCGGGCGGAGGCCGCCGCCCTGTTTCTTCTCTTCACGTCCTTCGTTAACCAGACACTTGGTGACCGTTCTTTGGTCGCCTAGTGGAATGGCTAGTAGTTCTATCAGTTCTTCGCGGTTCAAATGAGGTTTTAAGGATCAACGTTCATCTCGATAACCAGAGTCGGCTACGCGAATCACCTCACCCTCAATGACCTCGCCCCTGATTACTTCGCTCTCCATGTTCATGCCGCCTGAAGGATGCTTGCGCATTTGTTTTCTCAGATCACGGGTTCTCCACCACAGATAGCCCCATGCTATTGTCCCGGCAATCAGGATGGCCATAAATAACAGTGCAGAAAACATCAACACCAAGCCGACCAGGGCTACGGTTACGGCGAACCCGGCCACCTTGCGCAGCAGGCTTGGGGGCTTTGTAGCGGTATATGAGAGATTCTCCATTTGTATTTTGTCGATGTACCTGGAAGTTGCTTGCGACAGATATATGTCGATCCGTTGCAGCGTCAATGATAACGAAGGTATCCCGATTGCATGAAAATCAGGATACCTTCACTGCATTTTGGTTAAAAACTCAATGGTTTTTATGTGCGTCCGCAACCGGAGCGGGCGCGGCATGAGCGTGGCTGCCAGAGGATGCGATAACGGTGTGAACCCCTTCGACATAATGCACATAGGTCACGTAGGCATCCACAAATTCACGCCCTGCCTCAACGCTCTTGTCCTTGTTCTTGCTTGCTTCCAATACGCGCGCAAATTTCTCTCTGATGACCCCCGTCATATGGCTGCTGATCATTCTGGCCATTTCATCGGCGGAACCATTGGCGAGCGCCTTGTCGGCCATCACGATGATCGGATCGATGGCTTCATCCTTGATGCCGCTATACGGGGCTCCCTCGCCGGCACGATGCACACGCACAAGCGTTTCGAGGAAGTATTGATCGGCCAACTCCCTTGCTTCTTTGCTTTTGCCGCGAACCGCAACCGCTTTCGCAAATGCAACCCTGATCTCGGCTTCATTTTCTTTCTTAACCCACTTCAGGATGGGCGTTATGTCACCTTTTTCCAAGGCAGCTTTGGCTTCCGGAATTACCGGACCATTGGGTGTGTCGCAGTGTGCTTGCGCGCTTCCGGCGAGGAATAGCCCAAAGCTTATGGAAAGAATAGCCGTGGTGATTTTTTTGGTTTTGCTGGTGTTTATCATTATTGATACCCTCTGGTTTGTTGATTCAGGCGCAATTTGCGCTTTATGTAACCGCATGATCCATGCGGCGCATAAAAGACCACGCCTAATCAGATTGGTTCCCCCATGTTGCAGAGTAAAAAAACACGGCTCCGATGCGGGCCCATGCGTGTAGTGCATGATGCCGGAACCGAATGCCGCGCAAGACAGCAGATAACTGCCATCGTAGTTTTCCAATATTCTGCTAGACCAATCCCATCGCTACCAGCGCGATGAAGGCGGCAAACAGCACAAAGTGGCTGATGCCCTCGATGGCGTTGGTCTCGCCGTCGTGCAGGTTGTTCATCACGGTCAGGAAGGTCAGCAGCAGCATGCCGGCCTGAACCGGGGTAAGCGCCATGTCGATGCGCTCGCCGTTGAACAGCGCGATGGCCTCGATCACCGGCAGCGTGAGCAGTACCGTGGCGAGCGAAGCGCCCAGCGCGATGTTGACGGTGGTTTGCATGCGGTTGTTTTGCGCCGCACGCAGCGCGGTAAGAATTTCCGGGCAGGCGGAGATCAGCGCCACCAACACGGCGGGAATCGACTTCGGCAGGCTGCTGCCGGCCAAGCCGGCATCCAGCAGCACCGACAAGACTTCCGACAACACGCCGACCAGCACAATCGCGCCGAGCATGATCGCGACATGCAGCGCATTCGGGCTATGTGCGAGATCGTGCGCTTCTTCTTCGATGCCGGCGGTGTACTCGAAAAAATTGCGGTGCTCCACGGTCTGCAGGCGCAGGAAGGCCAGGTACATGATCGCCATGATGCCGATGGAGAAGACCGAGTAAATCTGCCACTTTGCCTCCGGCACGAAGTCCGGAATGAACATGCCGACGCCGATGGCGACCAGCAGCATCGCGATGAAGGAGTTGGCCGAATCCAGATTGTATTTGGTGCTGCCGTGTTTCAGTCCACCGACGATGGCCGCGAGGCCGAGGATGCCGTTGATGTCGAACATCACGGCGGCGAATACCGTGTCGCGCGCCAGCGTCGGGTTGGGCGCACCCTGCAGCAGCACGACCAGGATCACCACTTCGACGGACACGGCGGCGAGGGTGAGGATCAGCGTGCCATACGGCTCGCCGAAACGCATCGCCAGCACCTCGGCATGATGGGCGATGCGGAACGCCACGCCGATGATCGCGGCGAGGATCACCAGGAGCAACCCCCACAGCATGCCCCCGCCGTGCTCTACGGCGCTGTGCTCGAGGGTGAAGCCCAGTCCAAGAACGATCAGGGCGAGGGCAATCGGGAATTCGGTTTTGAGGTATTTCATGGTTGTGCCGGGTGCAAAAAATAATGTTGCGCACCCTAACCGGAAGGGAATGGGGCGTCAACCCGCGCCGAGACACAGGCTGTTTGCCGGAACCTGTTGACTGGTAAGGTTTTCGTTACTACTATGGCCGTTCGGTAAGTTTCTGGCCGTTAACTTCATCAGGGAGGTTGCATCATGGCAGAACAAAAAGCAAAACCAGCCGCAAAAAAAGTGGCTGTAACCAAGGCGGCCGGCAAGGCAGCCGTCAAACCGAAAATCACCAAGGCCGCTGCGGCGCCCAAAAAGGCGGCGGTGAAGAAAACGGCGACCGTAGCCGCAAAACCGAAAAGCACCAGAATCCCGGCAGTGAAAAAAGCGGCAGCGCCTGCCGCTGTCAAGAAAGCTCCGGCGAAAAAAGCCGTAACCGCCAGACCGGCCGCAAAGAAAACTGCGGCGCAGCTCACTCCCGAAGAACGATATCGCATGGTGCAGACCGCCGCCTATTTTATTGCGGAGCGCAACGGGTTTGACGGCTGCTCGGCCGACCATTGGGTGGCTGCCGAGCTCGAGATTGCGGGCAAGCTGGGCCAATAGCGGCATGTAGGTGCGAATTCATTCGCACTTGGCTCATTGGGCGTGCGAATGAATTCGCACCCACAAACGGCTCAACTGCGTTTTCTGAATTTACCGTTCACTGTTTTTCCAGACAAGCCAGGTAAATCGCCGCATCCGGCTGGGTGCGGTTGCGCTGCGCCTGCCAGATCATTTCG
>JAUYGW010000064.1 GCA_030690245.1 Gallionella sp.
CTCGAATTCACCTGCCCCGTGCAAGCGCTGGAAGGCACCGAACAATTTATGCATATAGCCCATATTGAACCCGTCGCCGTTATCGCGCACGAAAAAAACGCTTTCCCCATCAATGTCGTATTTGCCGAATTCAATTTTCGCCTCGGCTTTCTTACCGGTAAATTTATAGGCATTGCCCAACAAATTTTCCATCACGATACGCAGCAGGCCGGGGTCAGCCTGCACGGGCAAGCCTTGCTGCAGGTCAAACTGGACTTGCCGCTCGGGATTCGTTTTGCGCAGGTCATCAGCAACCAATTCCGCAACTTCGCTCAGGTCAACCGGTTCTCGCCTGATCGAGCTGCGCGCCACCTGAGAAAGCTGCAATAAGTCGTCTATCAGATGTCCCATGCGCTGGCTTGCACGACGCACACGCTGCAGATAATCCTGCCCAGTGGCGTCCAATCGATCATAGTGTGTTTTCAATAAAATCTGGCTGAAGCCATCGATGCTGCGTAACGGCGCGCGCAAATCATGAGATACCGAATAACTGAATGCTTCAAGTTCCCTGTTGGCGGCTTCCAGTTGGCAGGTGCGTTCCAAAACCCGGTGTTCCAACACAACGTTAAGCTGATTGATCTCATCTTCCGCGCGTTCCCGGCGGTTCCTTTCGGCAAACACATCCAGCGCAAACGATACGTCGGCGGCAAGCTCCGACATCAGCTGGATAATGTCTGGCGTAAAGAAATGCGTATCTGCGGCATAGACGTTTATTGCACCGACGACACACCACTCTTCGCGGATCGGAAATACGGCGGATGCCAGGTAGCCGCGCTTTAACGCCTCATCACGCCATGGTGCCATACATGGGTCATGTTCAATGTCATGGCAAATAACATGCGTGCCTTCGCGTATCGCCCTGCCCGTTGGCCCGCTTCCGGTGAACTCATCATCGAGCCGGATATTGAGCTTATCTATGTAGTCCTCCTCCACGCCCGCGCAAGTCGCCGGCATCACCGAAAGCTTTTGCTCGTCCAGCATACCGATCCAGACAAACCGGAAAAGCCCCGACTCCATGGCAGCATTGCATATTGCCGTAAAAAGTCCGTTCCGGTTTTGGGCGCGCACAATCGCCTCGTTTACCCGGGTCAACAAACGGTAAGCCTGGGTCAACTGCTCGATTTTCGCTTCGTTATCTTTGCGCCTGCTGGCGTCCTGAATAATGGCAATGAAAACAGGTGATTGCCCTTGCATGAGCTGCAGGTGTACTTCCACCGGGTAAGTTGTGCCAGCCTTGCGCCGATGAACGGCCTCGAAAAGCAGCGACTGCTGTTCCCCGCTTCGAAGCGGGGCAACCAGCCGCTCGAAACTCTCCCGCGTAAATGATGGATTCAGGTCCAGCTCGGTGAGCAGGCTCAGTTCATCGGACGAATAACCGAGGTTTTTCTCCGCGCCTTCGCTCGTCAGGAGAAAACGCAGGGAGCATGCGTCGAAGATATAGATCTCGTTAAACGAACCATGCAACAAACCACTAAGCTGTTGCGCCAATTCTTCCGTGTGCTTGCGCCCGGTAATGTCGCGGATCGTCGCCTGGAGAATCGTCCTGCCATCCAGTTCCACGCGATTGAGCAGCACATCGGCGGAAAAAGCCTCGCCGGAATCGGCACGCCAGTGCACCCATTCGAATTGGCAGCTGCCCTTTTTCATCGCCGTGGCGATCTGCCGGTTGGCAAGCGCCTTGGAATCCGTACCGCAAGGCTGTTGCGGCGGCGACAAATCGGCTGGATGTTTTGAGCAAAACTCCTCGCATGTCGCACAACCGAACATCGCCAGCGCCGCCTTGTTGCAGTCGAAAAAACCCTTCTCGTCCAGCAGCATCACCGCGTCGCTGGTTGTATCGTAGAGCGTGCGGAGCCTGGTCTCGGATCGGCGCAACCTCTCCTCCATAAGCTTGCGTTCGGCAAAGTAGGCAGCCAGCGCCATGCCAACGATGGACAGCGTTACCATGAAAAACCAGAAATTAGTCAGTTGGGTTTGGGCGATGTCGTGCTCGAAAAAACCGACCTCACGATATGCGCCCCACAGCCCCTGGGCTGCCGTCACGAACAGCGCAACCGTCACCCCGCGAACACCGAGGCGCACCGCCACCCAGACGATGAACAGGAACATCCAGTAGACTTTGGCCACGTAACCGACGCTATCGTGGAACCAGTCGAAGAAAATGACTTGCCCGGTGAAAAACATCAGGCCGAGCAACAAGGCCGCTTCGAATATCCGCACCGTCGAAACTTCATGTGTATTTTTTGTTTTCCACCACGACAGTACCAGCGGGGTAATCAGGACGACTCCGAGCACATCGCCCATCCACCAACGGAGCAGGCTGTAAAGATATTCCCCGGAACCGATGAAGCCGGAAGCCAGCAATGCCGTATTTCCTGCCAGGGTCGAGATAATGCTGGCGGCGCAACCGCCCAAGAGAATCAACCGCAGGAAATCGCGCAAGGAGCGAATATTAGGTTCAAACCTGCCGTTGCGCTTGAGCAGCCAGGCGCCGATAAGCGCCGCAAGCGCATTACCCAAGGCAATGGCGATGTCCGCCCACACTAGAGTGCCTGCCTCCATTACGTTGGCCATCAGCAGCGACCCGATGAATACACTCCAGGCATACCGCTTCCCGCCAAGCAGCAGCGCAGCCAACGCCAATCCGCTCGAAGGCCAGGCAACGCTGATCCCAGCATCATTGCTCATGAAATAAAGATGCGAAACATGGGCAAACAGCGCGTAGAGCGCGGCCACACCGAGTATCTTCAGCAGGGAGATCGAGCGGTGTTGGATGTCTGAATGGCGCATGAATTTTTTTATTATTTATGCAACTCGCAGATTCAAGATACGAGACTAAAATTTGCAGGGTTTGCAGGCACGTTTATTTGCGGAGCTCGCAAATTGACGCGAGAGAGTATCGGTAATCCGATTCAAAGTATATATACCGAAAGGCCTATTGTTAGCCCCAAGTAGCGATGTCCGCTTTCTCCCAAGTAGAAATACCCTTTTGCACGATGCTGCCCACCGCACGCGCTGATTGCCTTCCTGGAAGCGGTCATAAGCATTCTCCCTACCCCCCCCCCCCGCCCAAACAGCATTGAGCATCCGATCCCGCCTGTCTTCCGGCACGCGCTGCATGAACGCGCAGCCCTGCCTGTGGAGGGTGATGCCGCGGTCGCGCGTGACGTAGCCGATGATGGCATCCGGTTTCTCGGGGTTGCAGCACTTGGCCAGTTTGATCATCAGG
>JAUYGW010000069.1 GCA_030690245.1 Gallionella sp.
GAATCCAGCGTGGTCGTGAACAAGGTGCTGGAAGGCAAGGGTAGCTTCGGCTACAACGCTGCTACCAGCGAATATGGCGACATGCTGGCGATGGGCGTGGTTGACCCGACCAAGGTGACGCGCGTTGCATTGCAAAATGCAGCCTCCATCGCCGGACTGATGCTGACCACTGCCTGTATGGTTGCTGAATCTCCGGAAGAAAAACCAGCCGGTGGTATGGGCGGCGGGGATATGGGCGGCATGGGTGGAATGGGCGGCATGATGTAAACCTGCTGTGCGGTGTTGGCTCCGGTATCACGCGCTTTGCGCATGGAGCTCGCACCGCAACGGTTCAGGCCTTTGCGGTACCTGACAAACCCTGCCTTGTGCAGGGTTTGTTTTTTGTATTGCCCGCAGCGCGGCTAATCGCTACAATGCGCGCCTTCGTTTTACCCCGTCCTTGCCGGATGGGTGAACAAAACGGCCTGGTAGCTCAGTCGGTAGAGCAGAGGATTGAAAATCCTTGTGTCGGTGGTTCGATTCCGCCCCGGGCCACCAAATTTCGCGTGCGGCAGCACGCAAAATCAACCAGATGGTTGATTGGTATAAATTAAAAAATGCCCGATCCGTTCGGGCATTTGTTTTTCACGGCGCGTAAACATCCATGAGCAATTTAACTGGTGACGATTCGACAGCTATTCCAGAGACGGCGGTTGCCGGCTCCGAGGGGATCGCGGGCGAAGTCAGGCGCCGTCGCACTTTTGCGATCATCTCGCACCCCGATGCGGGCAAGACCACGCTCACCGAAAAGCTGCTGCTGTTCGGCGGCGCGATCCAGATGGCGGGTACGGTGAAGGCGCGCAAGAGCGGCCGCCATGCGACTTCCGACTGGCTGGAAATCGAGAAGCAGCGCGGCATCTCGGTGGCCAGTTCGGTGATGCAGTTCACCTACGACGATTGCGTGATCAACCTGCTCGACACCCCCGGCCACCAGGATTTTTCCGAGGACACTTATCGCGTGCTGACCGCCGTGGATGCGGCGGTCATGGTGGTGGACGCGGCCAAGGGCGTGGAAGAACAGACCATCAAGCTGCTCGAAGTGTGCCGCCTGCGCAACACGCCGATCATCACCTTTATCAATAAGATGGACCGCGAGGTGCGCGATCCGCTGGAAGTGCTGGACGAGATCGAATCGGTGCTGAAGATCAAATGTGCGCCGGTGACCTGGCCGATCGGCATGGGCAAGCGCTTCCAGGGCGTGTATCACCTGCTCAACGACGAGGTGTTGCGCTTTTTGCCGGGTGAGGCGAAGGCCAACCAGGAAGTGGAAATATTAAAAGGCGCGCAGATCGACCGGCTCGCGGCACAGTGCCCGAACGAAATGCAGACCATGCGCGACGAGACCGAGCTGGTCATGGGCGCGGGCGCGTCGTTCGACCTGCAAGAGTTTCTGCGCGGCCAGCAATCGCCGGTGTTTTTCGGCTCCGGCGTGAATAATTTCGGAGTGCGTGAAATACTGCGCGCGCTGGTGGACTGGGCGCCTTCGCCGCTGCCGCGCGCCACCGATGTGCGCATGGTGCAACCCACCGAGTCCGCCTTCACCGGTTTCGTGTTCAAGATCCAGGCCAACATGGACCCGAACCACCGCGATCGCATCGCGTTCCTGCGCGTGTGCTCGGGCCGTTACACCTCGGGCATGAAGGTCAAGCAGCGCCGCACCGGCAAGGAAATGAAGCTGGCCAACGCGGTGACCTTCATGGCCAACGAGCGCACACGCATGGATGAGGCCTATGCGGGCGACATCATCGGCATCCACAATCACGGCCAGCTGCAGATCGGCGACGTGCTCACCGAGGGCGAAGCGCTGACCTTCAAGGGCATCCCCTACTTCGCGCCCGAGCTGTTCAGCCGCGCGCGCCTGCGCGACCCGATGAAGGCCAAGCAGCTGCAGAAGGGCCTGCGCCAGCTCGGCGAGGAGGGCGCGGTGCAGGTGTTCGAGCCGCTGGTCGATACAACGCCGCTGATCGGCGCGGTCGGGCAGTTGCAGTTCGAAGTGGTCGAGCACCGCCTGAAAGCCGAATACGGCGTGGATGCGGTGTTCGAGCGCGCCGGTATCCACACCGCGCGCTGGGTGACCTGCCCGGATAACGCACATCTCAACGAGTTCGTGAAGGCCAATCAGGGACGCCTGGCCAAGGACGTTGACGGCAACTATGCCTACCTCGCCGACACCGGCGTGAATTTGCGTCTGGCGATGGAACGCTGGCCGAAGGTGCAGTTTCACGCCACGCGCGAACACGGGCAGCAATTGGGCTGAGGACCTCTGACGCGGTTCGCCGTTGCTTCACCGGAAACAGAAAGCGGCCCTAGGGCCGCTTTTCTATTCAGGGTTTGATATTCGTTACTGTATCAACTCACGCCACGAAACACGATTTGCCGTACCCGATGAGGCCACAGCGGTCGGCGTTTCTTGCGAGGTAATGCCGCCGCCGGTATCGGTGATAATGGTGATGATTTTGCCGGATTGCAAACGAATGGTGTTCATACCGGCCACCATGGCGCCTGAAGCAAGTCTTGAACCAACCGCCTGTGCGGTCGCAGTTGGCAGGTATTGCCCGGATTTGAAATCAAAGTTATACAGGAAAGAATACCCGCCAACATTGCAGGCATTCGTGCTGGGGACATTGGTTGCGACAGTCAGCGATCCCAGTTGCAATTGCACGTCCACGTTAACCCGTTCTCCCGGCGAGGTATTGCCGGGGTTGAGGTCGACATACCAGCCGGCCTTGCTTGCCCAGTTAACCGCAGTGGTCGAGGTGGTGCGCAACTGCTGACCGCCTGCGCCGGTAAAATTGGTCAGGGTTTGCGGGACAAGTACGCCGCTTGTCCTTACTTGCCCAAGTCCGGTGCCTGTCAGATCGTCCTTGATCGCATAGACCGATTGCTGGTCGGTGTTCGATAAATCGGTTAATCCGAGGTAGCGGCCGGTGCCCAGTTGCACCACCGTGTAATCAACATCGTTGTATGGGACGATGGTCAGTTCCGGCTTGGTCGTGATGGGCTGGACTCCGGCGCCATTGATTGCGCCCAGTTCAGCCAGAAGCAGGGCAGATCCGGCAGTCGAAACCGGCGAGGCCGGCGGAGTGGCGCTATCCAGGCTGAAACGCCAGAGATTGCCGAGCAGGTCGCCACCATAAAAACGCTCGGCTGTGTTGTCGGTCGCCACGTCGACCCAGACGTTGATTTTCGCCAAACCGCTGGGAGTGGTTGTATCCCCAATGCCGGTGCCAATTTTTTCCAGCAACGCACCGGTGTTGGCGTTCAATACGTATAGATAACCCTGGCCATCTCCGGGCGAAACATTGTTGTAGCCGGATGTTACAACGACCACCCATGTGCCATCCTTGCGCTTGGTCACGATCGGGTTGCCAAAGCTATAGCCTAAATCCGAATCTTCGGAAGTGGTGAAATTCCATAGCGCCTTGGGTGTGGCCGGATTGGTGATATCCAGCGCGTAGTATCCTTTACCGCCGGCGTTAAAGCCGCCTACCAGGATGGTTTTCCATTGGGCGTCGGTACAAGTGCTGGTCGGCGCATTCGGGCAGATATCGGAGACGGTCGGCGAGCCATCGACATAATAGCGGTGATTGGCGGAATAGGTTTTATCTGCCAGCCGGTAAAGATTGCTCATCACCATCGTCGGAACATAGGCCCATTCTTCCTGCCCGGAATCGCCGTTGAAGGCGTGCAGCATGCCGTCATTGGCAGCCACATAGACCATCGGCGTGCGGCTGGCATGGAGGTATTGGAAGGTGCCTGAGGTCGTTTCTGGCCCATAGTTTGTATCGGCATATTCAAAAGGCGGTTTTTTGACGTATACCGGCTGCGAGGTGACCATGTCGCCCAGCACATGGTCGCGGTCGCGGTAGAGCGTCGTTTCGTTGCCGTTCTGGCCGCGCAAGAAGTTGACCAGATTTGCGCCCGATGCTGCGGTTTGTTCGGCGGCGGTCAGCGCGGTGCATTGCGACAGAAGCGCGGTCGGGGAGCACATGCTGTTGAAATTAGCCTGCTCAGCGCCGCTCAGGCTGGCCCAGAGGAACGGCTTCAGCTTGTTGGCAGTGACGCTGTCGAAAGTGTAAATGGTGCGCGTGTCACTGCTCGCACCTACCTTGAGATCCAGCAAAGGTTGTGCGGTCCATATCGGGGTGGTTGAAACGACGCCTGTTACCGGATCGATGGTCTTGGCCTGCAAATCGCCATCCCAGAATACGGTGCGGTACAGCGCGACAAACAGGTAGTTATCCCCGGCTACCGGCTCCAGGTTGCTGGTCGCGGCGGCAGCCGCAGAACCTGCACGGGAAGTTACGCCAGCCAACGCGCTGCTGATACCTGTCACCAGCGTATCCGGGTCGCGCGCACTGTAATACACGCCGCGGCCGTCGACGGCGGCATGCCACAGATCGTCGATCCGCTCCGCGCCGCTGTTCGTGATGGGGTTTGGCCAGTTCAATGTGCCCTGCACGATGGCGTTGTAATCTGCCGAGCCGCCGGATTTGTAGTTGTCGGTGTAGCCCAGCGTGCCGTCCACGCCCAGACCAAGGGTGAAGGTCGTCATATGTTGTTGTGGATTGATGTCATCGCCGCTGCCGGGAACGTTGTTCTCGCACACGTCCACTCCTGCACCAAGCGCGCCGGTGCAATTGCCCAGCGCCGAGGTGCGCAAGTCGGTCTGATAGTAGTACATCGCCACGTCCGCCAGCGAGTCGCTGAATCCGCCGCTTGAGGTACAGGTGGTCGCGGTGTAATTATTGTCTGCCGAGGCGCCTGCCGCCGTGCAGGAAGTCACCGTGGTCGGGCCGGTGGTCACCGTGTTGCAGGTGGTGGTGATATAGTCGGGATCGACCGGCGCTACCGGGGTGCAGGAAGCCACGCCGGTCGCCGCCGAGACCACCGTAGTCGTGCAGGTGGTCGTGGTCCAGTTGTTGCCGGACGAGGCGGATGCCGCCGTGCAGGATGCCACGTAAGCCGGGCCGGTGGTGGCTGTCTGGCATTCGGTTGTGCCGCCGTCCGATGCATCCGAATCCGGCGTGCAGGAACTCGTACCGGTCCAGCCGGTGTCGGCGGTCTGGCAGGTGACGGTCAGGCCGCCGGTCGGCCCGGACGGCGTGCAGGAGGAGACGTTTACCCAGCCGGTGTCGGTCGTCTGGCAAACGGTGGAACCGGACGGCGTGCAGCTGGAGGTGTCGGTCCACGATGTCGTGCCGACATTGCAGGCCACCGCCGCTGAGCCGCCCCAGTAGTAGTAAGAGCCTGACGATCCGCTGCGCGTCGGGGTGCACGAGGCGACGGTCACCCAGTTCTGGACAAGCCGGCATTGTGTCCGACCGGAGCCGCCGTTGTCCGTTTCGCAATTGTTGTCATTCGACCATGAGCTCCAGCTGCTTCCGCCGTTGCTCGAGGTTCTCGATTGCAGGATGCCGACCACATACTGGTCGCGTTGCTCGCCTGCAGAATCCTCGGTGCCGTTGTTCCTGTCGTTCCAGTCTTCCCAGGTTGCGCCGTAGTCGTTAGACCTGAGGCGGTAAAGCTGGCCGGTCACCTTCTGCGTCGTGCTGGTGCCCTGCTGGAGCTGCTGCGTGCGCTGCTGCTGCTGCTGCGTCCGGTACTGGAGCTGGCTGGTGCTCTGCGATATTTGTGCCTGGCTTTGCTGGAGCTGGCTGGTGGTGCGGGTCACGCTTGCGCCGTCGTTCATCGGCCTGGGCGCCGTGCCGTCCTGCTGTCCGACATTGGTGCTGCCGTCGATCTTGTCCGGGCCATAGGAGCTGCTCTCGTTGTTGGTGTTCCAGTAGCCGTCGGTGGACAGGATGGTGAAGTTTTGCTGGCAGGAATATTGCACCGGGTCGTCGGCGCCGGTGAGCAACTGGCCGGCGTAAATGCGCCCGGCCTTGGCCAGCGCGGGACGCAACGGGGTATAGCCAGGTGTGCCGGTGATATAGAGCTTGCTATACCAGGAGGCTTTTTGCGTGCTGTCAAAATCGGCAATTTTCAGAAAGCGGTTGTCGGTGGAATCGACGCCGGTATAGCCGATGGTGGAAAATCCGACCCGGAAATTGTTGCTGACGTCCTTGAAAGCGAGGCCTGCCGCAGATTTCATGGTATGCATACGGTCGCGGTAATAAGTGTACCAATTGGCAAAGTTTTGCCGTTCGTCCGTGCCGCCCGGCCCGGAAGTGCTGCCGACGGTCACTAGCGTGTAACTGCCGTCGGAATAGCAGGTGCCGCGTACCGGGGTGGCGGGCGACACGCCGGTGTAATTGTAGTAATAGGCGGCGTGGTTGCTGCCGTCGTCGCCAGTCCGGAACTCGCTGGACAGGTTTTTGGTGGTCGTGCCGCTGAAGCCGCTGACCAGGGCCGCAGTGAAGACGGAGTCCGGGTAGGAGGAGCCATCGGCATTAACCGGCAGGGTATAAGTGATATTCGGGTTGTAATAGACGCCGTTATAGAGGTAATTCCGGTAGCAGTTATCGTCGTTATGGCTGTTGACGGAATCCGGCAGGTATTCCCAGTCCATGCTACCGGAGTCGTCCAGGATGAACATGATATTCGGCTTGATCGAGGTGTTGCCCGACGAGGCCATGGGCGAATCGGCAATATCTGTCGCAGCGGCATGGGCGGTTGAACTCAGGGCGGTTACGGCGAGCAGCAGCAATTGTATGGTGCGTTTGGCAGTGGTTTTCATTATCGCCTCCTGATGTGGTCGATTAGAAATGGATGATGGTTTCAACATAGCTGGTGGTGTTGCGCGGTCCTCGAATACGTGTAGTGATGCGGTAGTATTCCACTTCGGCAGTTCCGCTTAACCCGCCCTTGCTGGTGTAGTCTTTTGCGCCAGAGCTTGTTCCGGCTATCGTGGCGGCGGTAGAGGCGCAATTGTTGGGCAATCCGGCGCTTGGGCACAGGCGATGGATAATGTATCTCGCCGCGTAACCTGCAGCATTGGCGGGAATCAGCGCGGCAGGCTGGATGCAAGCCGCTGCCGTGCCGCCCGCCACGGCGCCGTTGCAATTATTGCCGTCCCAGTCGACCAGCGACCGGGCCGGGTTGCCGCTGTTGCCGGTCATGTCCAGAGTTTCCTGGCTGGTGGCGTAATAGCCGTTGGACGGATCATCGGTTTGCGATGCGGCGACGCCTGCGACGCCGGTTAACCAGGTTATGGCGGTCTCGGTTCCCGAATCGCCCGCGAGTGCCGCGCCTTGTTTGAAAGCCATGTTGCCGGCTACGACATTGCCGGTATCCACCGAACGTACCAGTGCGATTGCGGCCAGGGTCATGGCAACCAGGACGATGAGCGTAATGATTAACACCACACCATTTTGCTGTTTCGGCAGCGATATGCCCGTGTAACCGGCGGCTTGTCCAGCCATGTTTCGCGTGTTGCTGTCTTGGCGGGGATTAAGGGAGCGCATGGTTATCTCCAAAGCATGTTGCGTAACGGCACGATGGTTTCAAAGGTTTTATAGCGATAACATTGCCAATTGGCGTCGGCGGCGAGACTGATAGTGCCGCCCGCCCAAGCCGGGCCGACCGTGGTGGTATTGCAAATGCCGGTAACAGGGTCCGCTTTCTCTCTCAGGCCGTTGCGCGCTACCAACGCAAAACGCAGCGCATAAATTCTATTGATATCGCCTGCATCACCGATCGTTCCGCTCGCGTCCGCATCGATCATGGTTGCACCCCATGTGTCGACCTGGGCATCAGTTTGCGCCCCGGCACGGGTGTCGAAGCCGTATTGCGCCTGTATGCTGACCACATCGGGCGAGAGAATCTGCGAGCTATTGGTGTTGGTTGCGGATGAATAATCGGTAAATACCAGGTTGCTGCTGGCATCGATGGAATAAGTATGCGACATGAAGCTGCCGACATTCATCAACAACGCATCTGTCGAATAACCTGCGGCAGGGAAAACGGCTGAATTGCCATTCCAGCTGCCTGCCGTGTGTATGATCGGGTTGAGGACAGGGTTGGCGTTGTCCACTTGAAACAACGTGCAGTTTGGCGGTGTCGTCGCCTCGTAGGCGATCAGC
>JAUYGW010000070.1 GCA_030690245.1 Gallionella sp.
GAGATAGATTTTGCACAGCGGCGGCAGCACCTTCGCGGCCACGCCCTGCGCGACCAGCAGCGTTTCAATCGCGTTGCACACGACGTAGCGGTGCGTCTTGGCGTTGTCGGCGATGCGGATCGCCTTGTCGAGATCTGCCTCGTTATCGATATACACATGACAGACGCCGTCCAGATGCTTGATCACCGGGATGCGCGCCTCCTCGGAGATGCGCGCGATCAGGCTCTTGCCACCGCGCGGTACGATTACGTCGACGTATTCCTTCATGGTGATGAGCTCGCCGACCGCGGCGCGGTCGGTGGTGGCGACGACCTGCACCGTAGTCTCGGGCAGCCCGGCGGCGCGCAGCCCGGCATGCACGCAGGCCGCGATTGCCTGGTTGGAATGGATTGCTTCCGAACCGCCGCGCAGGATCGCCGCATTGCCGGATTTCAGGCACAGCCCGGCGGCGTCCGCCGTGACGTTGGGGCGCGATTCGTAGATGATGCCGATCACGCCGAGCGGCACGCGCATCTTGCCGACCTGGATGCCGGAAGGGCGGTAGCTCAGGTCGCTGATTGCTCCAATGAGGTCGGGCAGTTGTGCGATTTGCAGCAGCCCTTCGGCCATGCTGCGCACGGTTTTTTCGGTCAGCGTCAGGCGATCCACCGAGGCCTCGTCCAGCCCGTTGGCGCGCGCTGCCGCGACATCCCTGGCATTCTCGGCGATGAGTTGCGCGGCCTGGTTTTGCAATGCTGCGGCGATCTCCGTCAGCGCGCGATTTTTGGTGGCGGTGTCGGCCTGCGCCATGATGCGCGAAGCCGCGCGCGCCGCTTGACCTACCCCTTTCATGTATTCCTTGATGTTGTCCATGATGTTTCCCTGAAGCGAATGGGGCGCATTTTAGCCAGTAGGATGGGTGGAGCGTAGCGATACCCATCATTGCCGATTTAAATGCAGTTTTTTGTTGGGTATCGCTACGCTCCACCCAACCTACGAGTTGGCACAGGCATTTTACCGCAAGCAGAGTGTTAAAATGCGCGCCTTTCTCGAACACAGGCGCAGTCATGTCCGACATACTCAACAAAATCCTCGCGGTCAAGACGCAGGAAGTAGCCGCAGCCCTAGCCGACAAGCCGCTCGCAGTCGTTCGTGCCGAGGCGGAGCAGGCTATGCCGCCGCGCGATTTCACCGGCAGCATCCGCGCCAAAATTGCCGCAGGCCAGGCCGCCGTGATCGCGGAAATCAAGAAGGCCAGCCCGAGCAAGGGCGTGCTGCGCGCCGATTTCCGTCCTGCCGAAATCGCCGCCACCTATGCGCAACATGGAGCGGCGTGTTTGTCGGTGCTGACCGACGCGCAATTCTTCCAGGGCAGCGCGGAATACCTGAAGCAGGCGCGCGCCGCCTGTACGCTGCCGGTGCTGCGCAAGGATTTCATCGTTGACAAATACCAGATTTACGACGCGCGCGCGATGGGCGCGGATGCGATCCTGCTGATCGCCGCCGCGCTGGATGTGAAACAAATGCAGGCATTCGAGGCGCTGGCACACAGCCTCGGCATGGCGGTGCTGGTGGAGGTGCATGACGGCACGGAGCTGGATGCCGCGCTGCAATTAACCACGCCGCTGATCGGCGTGAACAACCGCAACCTGCGCACCTTCGAAGTGAGCCTGCAAACCACGCTGGACTTGCTGCCGCGTATTTCTTCAGATGAAAAGGGGGCAGGGCGCATCGTCGTCACCGAAAGCGGCATTCTCAACGCGGAAGACGTCAGGCTGATGCGCGGCAATCATGTGAACGCATTTCTGGTTGGCGAGGCGTTCATGCGCGCGGACGACCCGGGCGCGGAGCTGGCGAAAGTGTTTGGATAAACGCATAGATCTTTTCTGAACAACGCATTTACCGAATGCCGACCTTCATGGATACCGAACCAGCCTACAAGCCAGCAGGTTGCAACGGCTGCACCCATTACTACATCACCCACGATGCCAGTTTCAGGTATGGCTGCCGTGCTCTTGACTTCAAGAGTCAACGACAGCCGATCCTTGATGTCGTCGAGGCGTCCGGGCAGCAGTGCCACTATTCCCAGAAAAAAGATCGGGGCCCGAAATAGCCCGGCATGCGCAGGGATGCCGTCGGCTTATGAGACTCACCGTTTATTCTGACCGGTAAAGTTGATTGTTTATTTAGGTTCGTTACCGTACAGAGCGGCGGCAACATTGCGTTTAATCTACAGTCCTTGCAGGGTGTGCCTGTTAATTTAAGTGAAGGAATATGATCATGAACAAAAATCAAGTCGAAGGGGTTGTAAAGGATATCGCTGGTAAAGTGCAGGAAGTGGCTGGAAAACTGGTTGGCAGCAAAGAACAGCAAGTCAAAGGCCTCGGCAAACAAATATCCGGAAAAGCCGAGAAAGCCTATGGCGATGCAAAGGAAGTCATCAAGGATGCAAACAAGAATTCTTGAAGCGTTAATGCCATAATAAACGGCCGCTGTGCGCGGCCATTTTTTCGACAGGTCGACGCTGCGAAAGATCGTTCGGCCTTGTGTAGAAATAAACCTCTCCGATAAAACCAGGGGAATTTATGAACAGCAGATTCGTCGATCGCCTGGCTCATGTCCCGACTCACTGGGTAAGGCGCCTGAAGATCGTCCTGGTCGAGTCGCTGACATCCTGGATCGATCACCGCGCATCCAGCAAAGGCGCAGCCCTGGCCTTCTATACCCTGTTTTCCATGACGCCAATCCTGGTGCTGTCCATCGCGGTTGCCGGCTACGTCTTCGGCGCCGAGGCTGCCCAGGGTGAGATCGTTGTCCAAGTGCAGGGGCTGGTAGGGCCGAATGGCGCACAGGTTATCCAGGCTTTGCTGGCAGCCGCGCAAGATCCCTCCTCCGGGCTGGTGGCGACACTCGTGGCAAGCGTCCTGCTGCTGCTGGGTACAACCAGCGTCTTTGTCGAGCTGAAGGGCAGCCTGGATGAACTGTGGGGTATCAACAAGCCTAGTCAGTCGGCTTTCAGCGTGCTCTTGAGAACCCGGCTCCTGTCCTTTGGGATGGTGCTTGTTCTGGCTTTCCTGCTGCTCGTCTCCCTTGTCGTCAGCGCCGCACTGGCCATGCTTGAACGTTATGCGCACGGCGTCTTGGGCAGCTCCGCCGTGGTTCTTGCGACGGCCACCTCCATCATTTCGTTCGGCGTCATAGCCTGCATGTTTGCCGTCATTTACAAGACCCTGCCGGACGCACCGCTGTCGTGGCGCGACGTCTGGATCGGCGCCGCCTTCACAGCGGGGCTGTTCAGCCTGGGGAAATATGCGATTGGCTTGTACCTGGGCAACAGCGGCGTGGCATCAAGCTTTGGCGCTGCCGGATCGCTGATCGCGTTGCTGCTATGGGTGTACTACTCGGCACAGATTTTCTTTCTGGGGGCGGAGTTCACGCGACATTACGCTTTGTGGTTCGGCAGCCTGCAGCATGAGAGGCTGTTCGCCGAGGAAATGAACCGCCTTGCCGCGCGACCGGATGCCGGGTGAACTGCACGGCTCCTTGCACGGCACCCATACAGAATTTGTCCTGCAATCCTTGGTTTTTTGCTGTGTCCCTATTCCTGAATCACTTCGAAGTCATGCGTGATCGCGGCGGTCGCACCGAGCATGATGGAGGCCGAGCAGTATTTTTCGGCCGACAGCTTGATGGCTTTTTCAACAGCCTCCGGCTTGATGTCCTTACCCGTCACGACGAAATGCATGTGGATATTGGTGAACACCTTGGGGTCGGTTTCGGCGCGCTCCGCGTCCAGCTCCACATAGCATCCGGAAACGGCCTGGCGGCTCTTCTTCAGGATCGACATCACGTCGAAGCTGGTGCAACCGCCCGCGCCGAGCAGCAGCATTTCCATCGGGCGCGGGCCGAGATTGCGCCCGCCTGCAGCCGGTGAGCCATCCATCAGGACGGCGTGGCTGCTTTCCGTTTCACCAAGAAAAGAGACTTGTTCCACCCATTTAACGCGAGCTTTCATGTTGTTCCTTGTCTAAATATTAGAGATTGCTAATCTTACCCGATACCAGAGCAAACCGATAACTTCGTGAACAAAAATTTTGCTGTCGCGCAATGCTTCGGCGTTGGGCAGGAAGGCGAACAGGTTAGTCTGGTAGCGCGTGGTGAATGCAGTCGGCGCCTCGACTACCTCGAATCCGGCACGGCGGAAGACGTCGGCGGAGCGCGGCATGTGCCAGGCGTGGGTGACGAGATAGATTTTTTTGATGCCAGCCTTTTGCAGGGTCTGGAATGAGTAGCGCGCATTTTCGAAAGTGTTGTCGGACTGGTCTTCCGTCCAGCATACCGGAATCTGGAAATCCTGTTCCAGCGAAGCGCGCATCTGCTGCGCTTCCGATACGCTGTTACCGAGCGGTTTGCCGCCGGTCACCAGCACCGGCTTGCCGGTCTCGCGCTGGAGTTTGGCGCCGTAACGCAAGCGCACCAGCGCAGCCTCGCTGATCGTGTCCTGTCCGGCATATTCCGGCGCATGGAAGTACGTTCCGCCGCCGAGGATCACGATCGCATTTGCATTTTGTAGCGGCTTCCTCAGCGCGGTGGTGCGCGCTTCCAGCAGGTGCAGCGCGCCATCGGCAAAATAAGGCGTGGAGGCGAGCCACAGCAAGCCGAAGGCCGCGAGCAGCAGCGGCTTCGCAAACCTGCGGCGGCGGTAGAGCAGGAACAGGCCGAGCGCGAGCACGAGCAGCAGGCTCAGCGGCGGCAGCAGGAAGGCGGCGATGGTGTTGGTGACGAACCAGGACATGATGGCGTTTGGGGTAACGAACCGGCGATATTATGACATGCGGCACGATTTTCGATGAGTTGCAGGAGCCCGATGAATCGGGCTCCTGCAACGGGTAGAATGACCGAGGAGACGATGACGAGGTGGCGATGAACAAAGGGGATGGCGGCGAAGTACGGCTGGAGGCGAGGCATAGGCCATCCGGCAAAAACTTCCGTTTCATCGGGGAGGGGCTGCCGTTCGGCGAATATGTGCGGCGCACGACGGCGATGTTGCGGCGCGTGCATGCCGAACTTGGCAGCGCCGACCCGGAGAAGGCGGTCGCCGGGAACGCGCCGTTCGAATTGCATCCCGCCGCAGAGGCACACAGGGGAAGGGGTAAACCTTACCGGCGCGGCGTGCTGCTCACGCATGGCCTGACCGACTCCCCTTATTTCATGCGCCACCTGGCGGCATTCTTCCAGCGCAACGGTTTCCGGGTGATGGTGCCGCTGCTGCCGGGGCATGGCACGCAGCCGGGCGACTTGCTCCATGTGCGCTGGCGGGAATGGGCGAGAACGGTGCGCTACGGCGCGGGGTGTCTGGCTGCCGAGGTCGACGAACTGTATCTGGCCGGTTTTTCGGCGGGCGCTGCGTTGAGCCTGCTGCAAAGCGCGCAGGACGAACGGGTGCGCGGCCTGTTCCTGTTTGCGCCTGCGCTGGAGATCAACCCCCGTGCGCGCTGGGCGAACCTGCACAGGCTTTACAGTTGGCTGTCGCCCGAGAGCGCTTGGGTGGGCATCATGCCGGACCGCGATCCCTATAAATACGAATCGCTCTGCAAGAATGCCGCCGCGCAGATGTACGCGCTGACGCAGGCGCTACTGGAATGCGGGCGCGACATCCCGATGTTCGCCGCCGCCAGCGCGGACGATGCGACGGTGCATGCCGCAGCGACGCTGCGCTTCATGCGGCAGGCGCGACATCTACATAGCCGGTTGGTGTGGTATGCGGCCCAGGCTCCGCAAGGTGCCGCCCCTCATGTGGAGTGGATCGACAGCGTACTGCCCGAGCAACGCATCCTGGGTAGCGCGCACACGGCCATCGTGTTGCCGCCCGAGGATGCGCATTACGGTGCGGCAGGTGATTACGTGAACTGCCTGCATTACTATCCGCGCGACATGCGGAGCTATGGGATGTGCCTCGCATCCCCGCACAATGAGTGTCAGGGCGATGCGTGGCAGGGTGAGGTGACCGAACAGAATCTCGGGCGCGGCCTGTTGCGCCGCTTGATGTACAACCCGCACTTTGCGGCGCTGGAAGCTTCCATGCAGAAATTCATTGAAGGATTGCCGTGAAGCGGACACTGGTCTTTTCCCACCGCGGTGCAAACCGGGAGGCGGCGGAGAATACCCGCAGCGCGTTCGACCGAGCGCTCGCCTATCCCATCGACGGCATCGAGACCGACATCCAGCTCAGCCACGACGGGGTCGCCGTGCTATGGCACGACCGCTTTCTCGGCAAGCTAGGCTTGCCCGGCAAGCGCATCGACGACTTCGATCATGCTGAGTTGCAGGCGATGGATTTCGCCGCGCACTTTGCTCACGCGGAAAAAACCGAGGGCGTGATGAGCCTGCGCGAATTCCTGGCGGCCTATCGCACGCGCTGCCGCCTGTTGCTGGAGATCAAGAACCGCGCATGGGAACAGCCTGCGCGGCATGAGGCCAAGGTCAGGCAGACGCTGGAACTGGCTGGCGAGGCGGGCGATCGCATCCTGGTGTCGTCGTTCGACCTGAACAGCCTGATCTACGCCCATCGCTGCGCGCCGCAGTTCCCGCTGGTGCTCAACCTGGAGCCGGAGCACGGCGCGGATTTCGCGCGCAGTGTACTGGCTGCGCAGCCTTTCCTGCATGGCCTGTGCGTCCACATCGACACGCTGGACGAGGCCATGATCGGCGTGCTGCGTGAATGCGGCAAGCGCATCGCGGTTTACACCTGCAACAGCGACGAAGAGATAAGCCGTGCGCTCGCCTTGGGTGTGGATATTTTGATCAGCGATGTGCCGCAGAAGGCCTTGCAGATAAGGGCTATGATGGCGGGGGAAAAGTGAAACGCGAATTTTCGGCATTACAGGGGCAAACCTTCGATCTGCTGGTCTGCGGCGGCGGCATCTACGGCGCGTGGACGGCTTATGATGCGGCGTTGCGCGGCTTGAAAGTCGCGCTGGTCGAACAGGGCGACTGGGCCGGTGCGACCTCATCCGCATCCAGCAAGCTGATCCACGGCGGGCTGCGCTATCTGGAATCGCTCGATTTCAAGCTGGTCAAGAAGGCGCTTGCGGAACGGCAGATGCTGCTGGCGATGGCGCCGCATCGCGTCTGGCCGCTGCGCTTCGGCTTGCCGGTGTATGCGGACAGCCGCGTCGGCACCTTCCAGATGAAGGCGGGCTTGTTCATGTACGACTCACTTGCGGATAATTTGAGCGCGGATATGGCTCACCGCCACTTCGACCAGAAGCCCTTTTCCGGGCGCTTTCCGTTTCTCGCCAGCGACGGCCTGAAAGGCGGCTTTACCTATGGCGATGCGCAGACCGACGATGCGCGGCTGGTGCTGGAATTGATTGCAGGCGCGCTGGATGCCGGAGCGGTGTGTGTGAATTATTGCAAGCTGACCGGATGGATAGAAACGGATGGGCGGGTGAGCGGCGCAACGGTTCAGGATCAGTTCGATCATGCCAGCGCGGAAATTTCCGCAAGGCAGATCGTTAACGCCACCGGCCAGTGGACCGCGGCATCGGAGCAGGGACGCGGCTGGTGCCGACTGGATAAGGGTACGCATCTGGTCATGCCTGCGCTGCCGACTGACGAGGCCTTGCTGCTGACCGCCAAATCCGATGGCCGGGTGTTTTTCATAATCCCGTGGTACGGCATGACGCTGCTCGGCACCACCGATGCGGATTACGACGGCGATCTCGATCATGTCGTCGTCGACCCGAAAGAGGTCGCCTATCTGCTGGCCGAAGCCAATCGCTACATCAAGACTGCCTGGACTGAAAAGGATGTGGTCGGCAGTTATGCCGGTTTGCGCGTGATGAAGCGTAGCGACGCAGTATCGCCCGCAGCCGCCAGCCGCGACTGGGAGCTGAAGACTGCTGACAACGGTGCGCATTACTCCATCGGCGGGAAGATCACGTCGGCGCGCGAAGATGCCTCGCACATTGTTGACATGGTATGCGCGCAACTTGGCATCGGTACACTTTGCGCAACCAGAAACCGCACCTTTCCATGGGCGCCGGAGGCGGACTATGCGCGGTGGCTCGTCGCTGCAATCACTCACGCAACACGGCTCGGCATCGATCAGGAAAGCGCGAAGTGGTTGATTCGCCGCCACGGCAAGCGGGTGGACGAAGTGTTTTACATCATTGAAAGCGACTTCAGCTTGACCCGACGAATTGTGCCTGCGCTGCCGTTCATTCATGCCGACCTGCTGTTCTGCGCCCGCGACGAGATGGCGGTGCATTTGCCCGATCTGCTGCGCCGCCGTCTGCCGCTGCTGATTCTGGCAAAGCTGGATGAAAGCGATTTGCGGCACCTCGCCGGGCTGGTTGCGCCGGTGCTGGGCTGGGATGCTGCTGCGATAGCTTGTGAGATTGAAGCCTGTAGGAGCGAGCCATGCTCGCGATAAAGAGTTTCGCGAGCATGGCTCGCTCCTACAGGCGGATCACCCAAATGGTGAATATAAAATGATTTCCGCCATCGCGCTCGACTTGGGGACGACCTCGATCAAGGCCGGGCTGCTGTCGAAAGACGGCACGCTCGGCGGGGTCGTTGCGCGAGCCGCGCCCGAAGTGACGGCGGAAGGCGGGCGCTACGAGAGCGATGCACTGGCCTACGCTGCTGCTGCGGAGGCGGTGCTGGCTGAATGTCTGGCGCAGACGATGGCGCGTCCGCCGCTTGGCCTGTGCAGCCAGCGCTCCTCGTTCCTGATCTGGGAGCGTGCCAGCGGGCGGCCGGTCACGCCGCTGATCTCGTGGCAGGACGGTCGCGGCGCGGAAAGCTGCGAGGCGCTGCGCGGCAAGGAAGACGTCATACGCGATCTTGCCGGGCTGCCGCTGACGGCCTATTACCTCGCCCCCAAGCTGCGTGTGCTGCTGCGCGCGAATCCATCGTGGCGCGAGCGGCTGGTCAGTGGCGAATGGCTGCTGGGGACGCTGGATACTTTTCTGATCTGGCGCTGGACAGGCGGCAAGCATCACCTGACCGATGCTTCCATGGCGGCGCGCACCCTGTTGATGGATATATATAGTCAGCAATGGTCGCCGGTGTTGTGCGAGTTGTTCGACGTGCCGCGCCGGGTGTTACCGGAGATCCGGCCTTCCTCCGGATGGGCGCTGCAGCTGGATAACGGCTTGGTTCTGCAAGCCAGCATGGCGGATCAATCAGCCGCCCTCATCGCGAGCATCGCCGTGGATCAGCCGGAGGCATTGGTCAATCTAGGCACGGGGGGCTTCGTCATCCGTTATATTCCCAATGGGGGCATTGCCCCCGAAGGGTATCTCCGGACGCTGGTCTGGCAGGACGGCGCGGGGCGGGCGCATTTCGCGAGCGAGGGCACGCTCAATTCCATCGCGGCGGCACTGGCACCCTATGCGGTCGATGCTTGCCGCGCGGAGGATCTGGTACGGGACGATATCTTCTGTCTCGCCGAGCCGAGCGGGCTGGGGGCGCCCTACTTCCGGGGGGATTTGGGGTTGTCATTCTCAACGCCGGTCGACCGGTTGCCGGCGCAACGCGTTGCGGCGCTGCTACTAGAGGGAATCATCTTCCGCGTGGCGCGCATCCTGGAGGACTTGCATCGCGAATTCGGCATCGAGCGCGTCTATCTGTCCGGCAGGTTATCCGGGTTGCCTTGTTTGCAACAGGGAATAGCCCGGTGCGCACCGTTTGCGGTGACCTATCGCCTGCCGCAGGCCGATACCAGCCTGGACGGAGCGGCACGGCTGGCGGCGGGAGCGCCGCTTGCCGACGGCAGGCGCGCCGAAATAGTCGATATAAGCCAGCGTGTGCCGGGGCTGCCCGAAAAGTATGCGCGCTGGAAGGTCTGGCTGGATGGGCTGCTGCGTTGATATGCAAGGGCTGTCGAGGCTGCGGGGCTCCCTCGATATATTGTGCAGCGAAATACCGGGCAATTAAGGAAACTTTCGTTTGACAGGGGAGGGTGCACGACATAAAATGCGCGCCCTTCGAGGTTTACTTTAAAGAATTTTTAGGAATAATGGCCATGAAAACATTCTCCGCCAAAGCCGAAGAAGTCCAGCACGACTGGCTTCTGGTTGACGCAGCCGATCAGGTGCTGGGTCGTTTGGCCGCACAAATTGCTGCGCGTTTGCGCGGCAAACATAAGGCGATTTACACGCCGCACGTGGATACCGGCGATTTCGTCGTCGTGGTCAACGCGGACAAGCTGCGCGTGACCGGCAACAAGGCGGAAGCCAAGCTGTATCATCGCCATACCGGTTATCCGGGCGGTTTGTATACCACCAATTTCACCAAGATGCAGGCGCGCCATCCGAGCCGTGTGCTGGAAAAAGCGGTCAAGGGCATGTTGCCGAAGGGGCCGCTGGGCTATGCAATGTTGCGCAAGATGAAGGTGTATGCCGGTGCAGCGCATCCGCATGAAGCGCAGCAACCGAAACCAGTTAATTTATTGAAGGCTTAATCATGAGCGTGACTTACAACTACGGAACCGGCCGCCGCAAGAGTGCAGTGGCGCGGGTGTTTATGAAGCCGGGCAAAGGCGACATCGTCGTGAACGATAAGCCGGTAGATGTGTTCTTTTCCCGCGAAACCGGCCGCATGATCGTGCGCCAGCCGCTGACGCTGACTGAGACACTGGGCAAATTCGACATCATGGTGAACGTCACCGGTGGCGGCGAAGCAGGCCAGGCAGGCGCGGTGCGCCATGGCATTACGCGCGCATTGATCGACTATGATGCCACGCTCAAACCCGTATTGAAGCACGCTGGCCTGGTGACTCGTGATGCGCGCGAAGTGGAACGTAAAAAAGTCGGTTTGCGCAAGGCGCGCCGCAGGAAACAGTTCTCCAAGCGTTAAGCCTGGTTGGATGTATTGCAAAGCCGCCTCCGGGCGGCTTTTGCATTGGAGTTTTGTTGTATGATGTGAAGCGTTTTTAAGGAAGGCTGCAATGGTTAATGTTGGCATAGTTGGCGGGACAGGCTACACCGGCGTGGAGTTGCTGCGCCTGCTGGCGGCGCACCCGCAGGTTGCGTTGCAAGTGATTACCTCGCGTGCCGATGCCGGTACGCCGGTCAGCCAGATGTTTCCCAGCCTGCGCGGCCATGTGGATTTGCCGTTTACCCATCCGGATGAAGCACATCTGGAGCAATGCGACCTGGTGTTCTTTGCGACGCCGAACGGCATCGCGATGCAGCAAACCCGCGCGCTGCTAGATGCGGGCGTGAAGGTGATCGATCTGGCCGCCGATTTCCGTTTGCAGGATATCGCCGCGTGGGAAAAATGGTATGGCATGCCCCATGTCTGCCCGGATCTGGTGGGCGAGGCGGTATATGGCCTGCCGGAAGTGAACCGCGAAAAAATCAAATCGGCAAGGCTGGTCGCCAATCCCGGTTGCTATCCGACGGCGGTGCAACTGGGCTTCATCCCGTTGCTGGAAGCGGGCGTGATCGAACCGAACAGTTTGATTGCCGATGCCAAATCAGGAGTTTCCGGCGCGGGGCGCAAGGCGGAAGTCGCCGCCCTGTTCTCCGAAGCGGCGGACAGCTTCAAGGCTTACGGGGTTGCGGGGCACCGCCATTTGCCGGAAATCAGGCAGGGTTTGATGCGCGCAACCGGTAATCCGGTTGGCCTGACCTTCGTGCCGCACCTTACCCCGATGATTCGCGGCATCCATGCCACGCTGTATGGCAGGTTGACGCGCGAGACGGATTTGCAGGCGCTGTTCGAGCAGCGTTATGCCAACGAGCCATTCGTAGACGTGATGCCTGCCGGCAGCCATCCGGAAACCCGTTCGGTGCGCGGTGCGAACTGTTGCCGCATCGCGGTGCACCGGCCGCAGGGCGGCGATACGGTGGTGGTGTTGTCGGTGATCGACAACCTGGTCAAGGGGGCGGCCGGGCAGGCAGTACAGAACATGAACATCATGTTCGGGCTGCCTGAAACCACGGCTCTCAACAACGCGCCGTTGCTTCCCTGAGATGTGGCGGCGCACTAAACGCAGGTTTGGTATTTCCGCGCCGAAGCTGTCGGTGCGGCCGCATATTCCGTGGTATCTGCGCTGGAGCCTGACGGTGCCCTTTGTGCTGGCGGCGTTGGGGCTGGCCTGGTGGGCATATGGTAGCGGGCTGGAATTGGCAGGATTTCATCGCGGGGAAGCTCAGCAGGAATTGGCCGCATTGCGCGAGCAGACCGCGAGGCTGGGGGCGGAAAATATACAATTGAGCAGCCAGATTGCGCAATACGAGCGGCAAATTCAGATCGAGCAGGCCAGCAGCCAGGAAGTTTCCAAGCAGTTAAAAAACCTGTCGGATGAAAACGGCCGCCTGCAGGAGGATCTGGCGTTTTTTCAAAACCTCACCGCGATGCACGGCAAGGAAGGCGATCTCGGGGTGCATCGCCTGAGGCTGGCGCGGGACAAGATGCCCGGCGAATACCATCTGCGCATGTTGCTGGTGCAGAGCGGGCAGCGCGCCAAGGAATTTAGCGGTAGCTATCAGCTGGTTGCCACAGTGCTGAAAAACGGGCAGCGAACGACGTATTTATTTCCACAAGACGCATCAGGGAACGCCCAATTCCAGCTCAGTTTCAAGTATTATCAGCGCGTTGAGCAAAGCATCCAATTGTCGCAGGATGCACAGCTGGAAAGTATACAAGTGCGGGTATTTGAACAAGGCGCGAGCGAGCCGAGAGTGCGGCAAAACGTCAGCCTATCGTAAATTGGCATAAGGGGGGCTTATGTTCGGCAAGAAACACAGTAAACCGCAAAGCCGCATCGATTCACTGATCGGCGCGGGAACGACCATCGAAGGCAATTTGAATTTCAGTGGCGGGATGCGCATAGACGGGCAGGTGAACGGCAATGTGATCGCAACGCCGGGCAAGCCGAGCACGCTGGTGCTGAGCGAAAATGCGCGCGTGACCGGTGAGATCAACGTCACGCACCTGGTGATCAATGGCACGACCAGCGGCCCGGTATCCGCCAGCGAATATCTGGAACTACAGAGCAAAGCCAGGGTCAATGGCGATGTGCATTACAAAACGCTGGAAATCCAGTTGGGCGCAATCGTCGAAGGCCGCCTGATACACAGCAATGCCACGGCGCAGGACAAGGTCGTGGCATTCAAATTGAATAGCGGTGAATAATTTATTAAGGAGATGAACATGAACGCAGCAACCGAAACACCGGCAACTGAAACATATGATCCGCTGACCTTTACCGACAACGCGGCCAACAAGGTAAAACAATTGATCGAGGAAGAAGGCAATACCGATCTCAAGCTGCGCGTATTCGTCAGCGGCGGCGGTTGTTCCGGATTTCAGTATGGCTTTACCTTTGATGAAGAGGTCAACGAAGACGATACCGTGATGACCAAGAACGGCGTGCAGTTGCTGATCGACCCGATGAGCTTCCAGTATCTGGCCGGCTCGGAAATCGACTATTCGGAAGGTCTGGAAGGCTCGCAGTTCGTCATCAAGAACCCGGGTGCTGCATCCACCTGCGGCTGCGGCTCGTCTTTCTCGGTTTAACCTTAAATCCGTAATTCAATCCGCAGATTACACAGATTACGCAAGATTGAACAAAAGACTACTCAGATGAACTGGATAACCTTTCGGGTGAGGCATCAATTATCGGTAACCGCTTCAAAATCTGTGTGAATCTGCGTAATCTGCGGATTACTGTTTTTGAGGTTTAATTCGGCTGTTTCAGTCACGGCGAGGAGGCGCAAGCCTCCTCGCTTTTTTTATGCCGGGTAGATCGCGCCGAGTATGCAGGGATGGCGCGCTCCCGTGACGGCGGGAATATTGGCCGGCTTGCCTTGCAGCGCCTGTTGCGCGAGCCAGGCGAAGGCGATGGCTTCCAGGTAATCGCCATCCACGCCGAGGAAGTCGGTGGTTTGCACGCCGCTGCCCGGCAGCAGGGCGGTGAGGCGGCGATGCAGGGTTTGGTTGTGCGCGCCGCCGCCGCACAGGTAGATTTCCGTTGCGCCGGCACAGTATTGACGGATGGCTTGTGCGATGGTGCGGCAGGTCAGCTCCAGCAGGGTGGCTTGCACATCCTCCGCCAGTTCCCCCCCCCGCAGTCTGCCTTGTAGCCACGCGATGTCGAACAGGTCGCGCCCGCTGCTCTTGGGCGGCAGCAGGGCGAAGAACGGCTCGGCCAGCATTCTTTCCAGCAATGCGGGCAGCACTTTCCCCGATCCCGCCCATATGCCGCAGTCGTCGTAGGGTTTGCCGAGGTGTTGCATGCACCAGGCGTCCATCAGCAGGTTGCCGGGGCCGCAGTCGAAGCCGGAGGTGGCGGCATTTGGTGGCAGGTTGGTCAGGTTGCTGATGCCACCGATGTTGACGATGACGCGGTGGCTGCCGGGGTGGCGCAGCACCTTGTCATGGAACGCGGGAACCAGCGGCGCGCCTTGTCCTCCGGCAGCGATGTCGCGGCTGCGGAAGTCGCTGACCACGGTGATGCCGGTCAATTCGGCGAGCAGTGCGGCGTTGCCGATTTGCAGCGTGTAGCCGTGTTCGGGGCGGTGGCGGATGGTTTGGCCGTGGCAGCCGATGGCCTTGATTTTTGTGCTGGATGAGCTGGCTGCGGCGAGCAGCGCGTTGACTGTTGAGGCATAGAGCCGCGCCAGTTGATTGCCGGCCAGCTGCGTCCGGTGCAGTTCGTTGTGGCCGGGTTGGTGCAACGCCAGCAGGTCATTTTTCAGCGCATCGTCGAAGGGGGCGTAGCGCCTGGCAAGCAGCCTGGGTTGCGCCTCGCTCAGATCGGCAAGGACGGCGTCAATGCCGTCCAGGCTGGTGCCGGACATCAGACCCACATACAGTTCCGGCGAGTGCCGCACGGGGTATCTAGTCGAGTTTGGCGAGGTTGGTATTGCGCAACAGATTCAGGCGCGCAACGAAATTATCCGCCACCAATTGAAACGCGGCTTTGTTCGCGGCATCGACCGGCTGCGCGTCCGGCAGGGCGACGCGCAGCGGATCGCGCTGCTGGCCGTCGACCTTGAATTCGTAGTGCAGGTGCGGGCCGCTGGTCATGCCGGTCATGCCGACGTAGGCGATCACGTCGCCCTGCGCCACGCGCTGGCCGCGGTGCAATCCCTTGGCAAAGCGCGACAGGTGGCCATACACGGTAGTGAAGCGGCCCTGGTGGCTGATCGCGACGAAGTTGCCATAGCCGCCTTGTTTGCCGAAGGATGTGACAACCCCGTCCGAGGTTGCCTTCACCTTGGTGCCGATGGGGGCGGCAAAGTCCACGCCTTTATGCGCGCGCCATTTGTTCAGCACTGGGTGGAAGCGCGATTTGGAAAAGCCGGAGCTTATCCGCGAGAATTCGATGGGCGAACGCAGGAAGGCTTTGCGCACGCTCTTGCCTTCTGCGGTGTAGTAATCGTTCTGGAAATAGACGGCACGGTAAGTCTGGCCTTGATTGAAAAATTCGGCCGCCCGGATGCGGCCTGTATTGACCAGAGTGCCGTTGTTGTAAATCATTTCATACATCACGGTGAATTTGTCGCCCTTGCGCAAATCATGGTGGAAGTCGATGTCACCGCTGAAAATCTCGGCCAATTGGTTGGCGGCGGCTTCCGGCATCCCGGCTGCGTCGGTTGCGGCATACAGGCTGCTTTTGATTTCGCCGGTGCGCACAAACAGGCGTTTCTCCAGCTGAGCCGGCAGGGTGCGGGTTGTGTAACCATCGCCCTGTTTTTCGAGCACGACTTGCGCGTCGTTGTCGCCCAGATAACGCAAGGTGACGAGCCCGCCGTCGGCACGGATTTCGGCTTGCACTTCGCGGCCGACGGCCAGCTTGCGGAAGGATTCGGCCTCCGGTGCGGTGCGCAGCCAGGCGCTGGCGGCGGCATCTTCGATGTTCAGGCGGCGCAGCAATTCGACCACCGTGTCGCCGCGCTGCACGCGCTCGTTGCGCCAGAAGCTTGCGATGGTGTTTGTGCCGGGCGCGACTTTGGGTAATGCGATCTGCTCGATGGCGACCTTGCTGGAATCCAGGCCCAGGTCGCTTTGCGGCACCAGGCCGAAAGCGGTGACCACGCCCAGCAACGGCATGGTGGACAGGGTGACGAACCAGCGCAGCTTTGTTTTGCTTTTTGGTGTTTTGCGCTCTTGGCCGAGCAGATTTTGGGTTAACATTCGCGCCTCCTTGAGTTGCTTTGTCTTGTTTTGGCAACGCTTTGCGTTTTCGATTGATGCGCACTTTACCAGAAATAGGCATCTGCTCAAAACCGGGCTGACAGGTGGCCGGCAAAAAAATCGGGCGGTAAAACTCGACTGACGAATGGTTGAAAAACGGGAATGAACGGCGAGTCTGGCTTTTTCCGAACTTGAATTGATCCTGAAAACGGCGATTGAATCCGCAGATTACGCAGATTTTGAAGCAGTTGCCGATAGTTGATGTCTCACCCAGAAGGTTATCCAGTGCATCTCGGTAATCTTTTGTTTAATCTTGCGTAATCTGTGTAATCTGCGGATAACGGCTTTTTTTAAGTTGGTAACGAACATGACTGAAATGACACAACCAGAAAAAATACAGACCGACGCGCTGGCCCAGATCAAGCGCGGTGCCCATGAATTGCTGCTTGAAGACGAATTGAAGCAAAGGCTTGCGTCGGGCCGCCCGCTGCGCGTCAAGGCGGGTTTCGACCCGACCGCGCCGGATTTGCACCTCGGCCACACCGTGCTGCTCAACAAGATGCGCCAGTTGCAGGATCTGGGGCACCACGCGCTGTTTCTGATCGGCGATTTCACCGGCATGATCGGCGACCCGACCGGCAAAAACACGACCCGCCCGCCGCTGTCGCGCGAACAGGTGCTGTCAAACGCCCAGTCTTACCGCGAACAGGTGTTCAAGGTGCTCGACCCGGAAAAAACCGAGATCGTGTTCAACTCGACCTGGATGGATAAATTCAATGCGGTGGACTTGATCAAGCTGGCGGCCACGCATACCGTGGCGCAGATGCTGGAGCGCGACGATTTCGGCAAGCGTTACAAAAGCAACCAGCCCATCGCCATCCACGAATTCGTTTATCCGCTGGTGCAGGGCTACGACTCCGTGGCGCTCAAGGCGGACATCGAGCTGGGCGGCACCGACCAGAAATTCAACCTGCTGATGGGGCGCGAGCTGCAAAAGCATTACGGGCAACCGGCACAGTGCGTGCTCACCATGCCGCTGCTGGAAGGGCTGGATGGCGTCAATAAAATGTCCAAGTCGCTGGGCAATTACGTCGGCATCACCGATGCGCCGCAGGATATGTTCGGCAAGCTGATGTCGATCTCCGACGAGCTGATGTGGCGCTATCTGGAATTGCTGTCGTTCCGCAGCATCGGCGAAATCGACGGCTGGCGCGAAGAGGTGGCCGCCGGGCGCAATCCGCGCGACATCAAGGTATTGCTGGCGCAGGAAATCATTGCACGCTTCCATTCGCAACAGGCTGCCGAAGCCGCGCTGGCGGAATTCGAGGCGCGCTTCCGCCAGGGCGTATTGCCGGACGACATGCCGGAAACCAGCGTTTCCGCACCTGGCGGCAGCATCGTCGTGTCGCAACTGCTCAAACAGGCCGGGCTGGTTGGCAGCACTTCCGAGGCGATGCGCATGATCCAGCAGGGTGCGGTCAAGCTGGATGGAGAGCGCGTCAACGACAAGGCCGCTGTGGTCGAGGTCGGCAAGGTGGTGGTGGCGCAGATCGGCAAGCGCAAATTTGCCAGGATCACGGTCCGGTGATGTACGGTAAAATGCAGCCAAATTTAGCCGCTATGATTTTATGATCGGTCATCAGGCTCGAAACGCATGACAACTTCATCCAATATTGAACGGGAAATGGCGGTGCTGTTTGCCGATGTGAGCGGTAGCACGCGCTTGTATGAGCTTCTCGGCGATACGCGGGCGTTTGCCGCCGTCAATGACAGCCTCAACTTGTTGCGGCGGGTGACGGCTGCTCATGGCGGCCGCGTGGTGAAGACGATCGGCGACGAGATCATGGCGGTATTTCCCAATGCGGCCGTAGCAGTGCAGGCGGCTTGCGAAATGCAAGACGAGGTAACTGCGCAACCCGCAGTGGAAAAAAATATCCGCATTGCAATCCGTATCGGCTTTCATTGTGGGTCGGTGCTCGAAAACCAGAAAGATGGAGACGTATTCGGCGACAACGTCAACATTGCCGCGCGCATGACCGAAATCGCCCAAAGCGGGCAAATTATCACGTCGGAAGCGGCGGTGTCGAAACTGCATCCGGTCATGCGTGCGAGCACGCGCCTGCTTGATGCGTTGACCGTAAAAGGCAAAACGGAAGACATTCGCGTATTCGAGGTTGTCTGGCAGGAAAGCGAGGAAATGACCATGATGGTGGGGCGCACCCACGTGCCGCCGCAACAAGAAACGGCGGTGCGCCTGGTTCATCAGGGCCGGGAGTTTATGATCAATGCTGAACGGCCATCGGCCGTAATCGGCCGAGGCGAGCAGGCCGATATCGTGATCCAGGATCGCCTGGCCTCGCGCATCCACGCCAGAATTGAGCGGCGGCGCGACAAGTTTGTATTCGTCGACCAGAGTTCCAACGGCAGCTACATCACCATCAAGGGCGAAACCGAGATTCAGTTGCGGCGCGAAGAGTTTGCGCTGCATGGGAGCGGCAGCATCAGCCTGGGCCACCCCTATGCCAAAGATCCCAGCGAGGTCATAGAGTTTTTCTGCATGTGAGCAGCAGCGCCCCCCGCGTTGCCTGAAGGCGGTATCACCGGGCGGAGGCGATGCCTTCCGCCGTGATCGGTGTAACTGCTGTTTCCGGAATCATGGAGATCGATGCCTGATCAGGGGCGCAGGGCAAACCATATCCCGACCGCGCCGATTGCCAGCGCGACTGCCAGCGCGACTGCCAGCGCGATGACCTTGATGCGTGCGCGGCGCGCCTGTGCTTCGGCCTCCCTCTGGCGCTGCGCTTTGGCGGATGCCCTGACTTCAGCGAGTTCGTTTTGGCGGCGCGCCTGTTCTTCGGCTTCCCTCTGGCGTTGCGCTTCAGCTTTGGCACTGGCTTCGGCGGATTCGTTTTCGCGGCGCGTTGGTTCTTCTGCCACCGGTTGATGCCTTGCCTCGGCGAATTCTTTTTCCTGGCGCGCCAGACGTTTTTCGATTTCCTGCTTGCGTTTTATTCTGGCCTCCAGTTTCTGTTTGGCTTCTGCCTCCAGTTTCCGTTGCGCCTCGCGTTCGGCCTCGCGTTCGGCCATTATGCCAGTCAGCCGGTTCTGTTTTTCGGCCATAACCCCGGCCAGTTCCTGTGCGCGGCGGGCATGCTCCCGTGCGTCTTTTTTGCGCTGGGCTTCCGCCTTGGCCATGGATGCGGCGGCTTCCCTCCTGATCTCGGCAATTTTTTGCGCAAAAAGCACTTTTTCTGCGGCTTCATTTTGGCGCTGGGCTTCAATCCGTTCCTTCCTGCGGCGCTCTTCAGCCGCCTGAGCCTCGGCGGAGGATCCCTTGTAAACGGCGCCGCTAGGCAGCACGATGGGCGTATCGGCAGTCGCAAACATTGGGTCTGCAGCCTTGAGCGCCGCCATGAATTCGACTGCCGTCTGGAAGCGATCATCCGGTCGCTTGGCCAGGGCTTTCTTGATTACTTTGTCCAGCGCATTCGATATGGCAGGATTGATTTGCGAGGGGGGCACCGCCTCCAGATTCATCGCCTTATGCATGATGGTGATCACGCTGCCGGTGAACGGGCGATCGCCCGTCAGGAACTGGTACAGGATGACCCCTGCGGAGTAGAGGTCGGTGCGGCGGTCAACCGCCAGCCCGGTGAACTGCTCCGGCGACATATAGGCGGGCGTGCCGAGCACCATCCCGACCTGGGTAAGGTTGGTCGACTCGATCTTGGCGATGCCGAAGTCAGCCACCTTTATCTGGCCGTCTTCGCTGATGAGGATATTCGCCGGTTTGATGTCCCGGTGCACTACGCCGCGACTGTGCGAATAGTCAAGCGCATCGAGCAGCTGCCACACGATGCGTACGCCGTCCTTGATGCTGAACCGGTCTTCGCGCTCGAAGTAATCTTTCAGCTCCTTGCCGCGGATGATTTCCATGACGATGAATGCCATTTCCTCATCTTCGCCATATTCATAAATGGAGACGATTTTTGGATGCGCGAGCCGCCCGGCCGCCTGTGCCTCGTGGCGCAAGCGATTGAAGGCCTCCTGCTCCTCCGATTTGTCGAACGACGACTTCAGGATCGTCTTGATCGCGACGGTGCGCTGGATGAGCGGGTCGAGCGCTTCGTAGACGACGCCCATCGCCCCCCTGCCAAGCTCCCGCTTGATTTCGTATTTGCCGAGTCTAGTTAACTGTGACATCGCATTTAATGGCTGAAAAAATAAGGTGATTTATGCCGTCGTGAAGGTTACTCAAGGCAATAACCCCGCTTGTCCGGAGATAGGGTAAATCCCCAACCCAGCAGAACTGACCATGCCTCCGGCCCGCATTGCGTCTGGCTGGTCGGGCGTATCCACTCAAGCCCGCCTTGGCTGCGCAAGTTCTCATATTGGCAATGGTATTTTCTGCAAAATGCCTTGATGGTATTTTCGGTCGCGCCCATTAGATGGGCGAATTTTCCCTCCCAGGCAAGCTGGTCCATATCCTGGTGGCGCATGGGTTTTGAGGGTGCCGCAGCGACGGCGCCCTTGCTCATTTTGCTTGCGCTCAACGCCCCGATATCCACCCAGCCTTTGCTCCAATAGAACGGCGGCAGGCCGTGCAGCGCGTCATAGAAAAAGGCCGGGTAGCGATAATGGTTGAATTCCACCACATGATGCCCGCCAAATTGCATGATGAGCGTATGGGTGTCTTTTCTTTCCTCGGTCAGCCTCACGATCAAGCCCTTGGCATCGTGGCGTAACTTGTAAAGTTCCGCGTTGCTGCGGATAAACGCATCACTGCCCAGCGCGAAATATAGCCCCTGCATGTCCTCGCAATACAGTTCCCAGAAGTTCAGGCGGCGCGGATTATCGGCATCATCGCTGGACAGGATGGAAAAGAATTCCTGGAGCAGGTGGTGCTTTAGCCAGTGCGCGACCATGTTTCGCGCCTCCTGGCTGCATTGCCATTGGTGCGCATTGGCCGCAAGCCACGGGTTGCCCCAGAGCCCTATCGAAAAATCCCGGAGCGAGGCGTTGCTGTCCGGCCGGCCGCAGCGTGCGTAGCGTTCCAGCAGCAGGGTCAATGCCGCGCTGGCATGCAACGGATGGTCGATCAACAGCAGCAGGAGGCTGTCGATGCTTTCCTTGAACAACGGGTCATCCAGGGCGGTTGCCGCTTTAACCTGGGAAAAGACTATCCTGCGGACTATCCAGCTGTCGTCGCCGATCTCGAGCCGTTCGCGGATGTCATCGAACACGGCGAGATTCTTCTCGAGATCTGCCAGGCGGTAGGGCTTGCAGGGATCTTCGCCGAGCAGGTTGCGGTGGGCGGATAACGCCGCGACCCATTCGGGGTTGTAGTGGGCGGTTTCAAGGTCGTCCTTGCGCTTATCCAGGAATTTTTGCAGGATCTCCAGGTTGCGCCGCCCTTCGGCAAGGCTGCCCGCGCTGTCGGGGTCATATGAAAAATAACTGTTCAGCAACCCGCGGTAGCACTTGCGGAATGCTCTGGTCCGATAGTAATGCAGATCGACATATTCCAGCAGGGTGGTAAACAGCTTGCTGTTTTCGATCAAACGTTGTAGTGGCGTGCCGAATGGCTGCGTGCAGCCGTAACAGATCAGCCTCGCCTGGCGCAATCCTGAAAGGTGCGGGTTCTGTGCAAATGCGCGTAGCGCATCGATGATGCGGTCTCCGGTCGATTCCTCCAGTTCTAATTTGTCGCCCAGCCAGTCGATCAGCATCGAACGTTCGTGAGCTATCTGCAGCGAGTCGCCGAGACGCATCCTGGCGAGCGTAACCTGGTTGACGTTATGCAGGGTTGCCTGCAATTGATCGAGTGCATGGCTCATGGCGCACCGTTCATGACTTATCGCTCATATTCGGCATGTCCCGAAATCGCCGCGCGGAATTTCGTCGGCCTTTGGCCGTGCTTCGTCGACGCCGAGAAATTCCAGGCGCAACTCGATCCGGCGGCTTTCTTCCATGGAGGCTTTGGCCGAGTTGAACGAATAACCCCCGACCAGAAACAGTTCGCGAATCTGCTCCAGTTCGTCCGGGCTGAGCATATGCTGTTGCGCGGGCTGCGGGGCGAGCAGCACGCAAAGCACGCGCTGGGCGCGCTGCAGGCTCAGGTTGAGGTTCAACAGGTAGTTGCCGCGCTGGTCGGCGAAACCCTCCACGACGATGCGCTTGACCCACTTCTTTCCCAGTTCATCGCGTGCGATCGACAGTATTTCCGAAACGAAGGTGCTGAGGTACTGGGCCTGGTCGTTCGACAGCATGGAGCTGCCGGTTTCAAAGCGGGCGCGATCGCCAAAGTCGATTACGCTGCGGTTCCTGTCGATGGATATCCCGGGATACTGCCGGGCTGCCTGCTCGATTTTCGTCAGAATGCGCTCGATCTCCTGGGCGCGTTCCGCATCTTTGCGCTCCGCTTCGGTGATGTTGTTGGTGATTGCGAGCAGCGCCACGCTCATGACCAGCAAGAACATGATCATCAGCGCGGTCATCAGGTCGGCGTACGAAATCCAGAAAGGTTTTTCGCCTTCTTCCTTATTCCTTTTTCCGAGAATGATCAGTTTTCCTAGCATAACGAACGGTTGCTCAGGCTTGATCCGCTGCGTTAGTGAGGGTGTTGTCCAGTTCCTGGATGCCCTCGCGCAGCAGCTTCACTGAATCGGATAGCACCTGGTGGAAGTCGCGATTGGCCTCGCCGACCGCCTTGGTCATGCCGTCGCTGAAGGATTGGTGCGCCTCGCCCAGCACGCCGGATATCCTGGCAAGGTAGTTGTCCGCCTCTTTTTGCGCGCCCACCAGTTTCGCAGTGGCTTCCTCGATGCGCGTAATCACGTCGCTCGACATGGAAGCCTCGCGGCGCGCCTGCTCGACAATCGCCTGCATCGAGCCTACCAGGCCGGCCAGCGAATCGCGCACCGACTTGTGATCCGCAAGCGTTTCACTCAATCCCCTGGATGCAGCCGAAAGCTGGTTTGCCACCAGCGACGATTTTTCCAGCGTGGCGGTAACCCCCTGTCCGGCGGCGGCGAAGTCCTTGGCCGCGAGGTGCAGGCTGTTGGCGCTGCTGTTCATCTTCGAGAGCGCATCCCCGGTGGTGTTGCGCATGACAAGAATGGCGGATTTCATCTCGGCGACGGTGCGGTTGATGCCGTCGACCACAATCTCGACCCTGTCGCCGAGCTGGCCGACTACCGTCTGGCTGGTTTCGCTTAAGCTCTGCTGATGTTTTATGCTGGCATCAGCGGATTGTTGAACCTGGGTGTTCAGTCTCTCGATGAGTGCTCCCATATGATCGGAGAGATCGCTCAATGTGCTTTGCAGCTTCGCCTGCGTCTCACCCTGCGAGCTGGAGACGGATCGCTGCATTTGATCGATGAATTCGGCCATCTGGTCATTCATGAAGCGTTGATGCGATTCTGCTGCTGCCATCGCTGCTGCCAGTTGTTCGGCCATTGCCGAAGTGCTCTTTTGCCCGGCCTCCGCCATACCCGAAGCCATTTTGTCGAGGGTGACAACCGCCGCCTGCAGTGCCTGTATGGTTTCCTGCTGCATGCTGTTGATGCCGCTGGCCTGGCTGCCGAACAGCTCTTTCATCTGCTGGGTGAAAGTTTCCAGCACGTTGCTCAGCAGGGTCTGGAACGCAGCTCCCTGATCGTTACGCGCCTCCTTGAGCGATGCGGCGATTTCGGTGAGCGGCCCCTTCAGGCTCGCTTCGATGCCGCTGACGATACGGTTCCCGAGAGCGGTTGAGGCGGTATTGGCTGCCGCGATCTGTTTTTCCGTGAGTTCGGCGAATAACTGATTCAGCTCGCCCTTGAGCAGGCTGGCGATCCGGTTTGGGGATGACTCCGATGCCTTGACCAGCCGGACCAGATATTCTTCGCCCGCGCCGCTGTCGGAGAGTGCATCAAGAAGTTGCACAATCTTCTCGACCTTGGCGTTCAGCCGGGTGACGATCAGCTTCTCGATGAGCGTGATGGCCATTGCGAGTGTGATGGCCGCTGCCGATACCAGGAAGGCTTCCCAGACGCCGTGGAGCAGTTTGTTCAGGCTGTTGCGCACGATGATGGCGTTTTCCGATACCTCGAACGCCTGCAGGCCGATGAGGAGGCCGTAGAACGTCCCGATAATCCCGACGCCGGTGAACAGCCCCGGCAGGTGCTTGAAGAAATCGGTGCGCAGCGGGATGTCGACGATGATTTCGGGCCGGAAAACCAACCCTGCCGGCATGGTCGAGCGCATGCGTGTGGCGGGTTGGCCGGTGACGGAATCGGCTTCGGTTTGCTTGTGCAGCGTGGCCGAATATTCACGCCAGAGGTGTTCGAGTACGCCTTTTTTCTCGAAAATCCGATCCAGGCTGCCGTCCGGCTTGCCGTTCAGCGCCTCCAGCTTCCTGGTTGCCGTTGACAGCCGTATTGAAACGAGTATTGACGGAAGGAAAAAGAAAAATAAAAACGCAAAAAGTAAAACCCCGAGTACCGCTGCAAATATATAAATATGTTGTGGAAGATTCGCAAGTGTCGGCATTTGGTTTTACATCGGTGATAGGGTCAATGGAGTCGCAGGAGGGACGCTGGATCCGGCCCGCGTCGCGAAAATAGCACTCGGCCGGAGTGAAGTCAATTTGGCCGGCGCCATCGGACGGTGGAAGCGGCGTATTTTGGCGGAAATAAATTAGGGTTGTGGGGGGCGGGCTGTTTTGCTAGAATCGCGCCCTCAAATTTTTGGTGGAAGGTAGTTTGTTCATGACAACTGTACGAGTTAAAGAGAATGAGCCGTTCGAAGTCGCGATGCGCCGTTTCAAGCGCTCCGTGGAAAAGACCGGCCTGTTGACCGATTTGCGCGCCCGCGAGTTTTACGAGAAGCCTACCGCAGAACGCAAGCGCAAGCTGGCTGCCGCCGTAAAGCGCCATTACAAGCGCCTGCGCAGCCAAACTCTTCCTCCCAAGCTTTACTAATTCTGGCTTTGCTAATCTGCCGCGCCTGCTTTTGGCGCAGCGGTTGGTTTCGATATGAGCCTCAAGCAGCAAATCACCGATGACATGAAAGCCGCGATGCGCGCCAAGGATACGGCGCGTCTCGGGGCGATTCGCCTGTTGCTTGCCGCGATCAAGCAGCGCGAGGTGGATGAACGTATCGAGTTGGCGGATGCGGACATGGTCGCCATCATCGAAAAGATGAACAAGCAGCGGCGCGACTCCATTAGTCAGTACGAGGCGGCTGGCCGTCAGGATTTGGCGGATATCGAGAAGTTTGAAATGAGTATATTGGCCGCCTACATGCCGCAACAGCTTGGCGAAGACGAAATCGCCTCCGCCGTGGCCGAGGCGATTGCCGCAACCGGTGCGGCCGGCCCGCAAGACATGGGCAAAGTGATGGGCCTGCTCAAGCCCAAATTGGCCGGGCGTGCCGATATGGGCAAAGTCTCCGCCTTGATCAAGGCGCAACTCGGCAAGTAATTCCCGGTTAACCGTTCCACCGGCGCTACGCCGGCAGCGATGAAAGGTGCGGGCTTGATTCCGAAAAGTTTTATTCAGGACCTGCTTAATCGTCTCGATATCGTGGACGTGGTCGAGCGGTACGTGCCGCTCAAGAAGGCCGGCGCGAATTTCGTGGCCTGCTGCCCGTTCCACAGCGAAAAATCCCCCTCGTTTACCGTCAGCCAGTCCAAGCAGTTCTACCATTGCTTCGGCTGCGGCGCGCATGGCACGGCAATCGGCTTCGTCATGGAACACGCCGGGTTCGGCTATGTCGAGGCGATCGAGGAGCTGGCGCGCAACGCCGGTTTGGAGGTTCCAAACGAGCGCCCCGCCGCAGGCGATGCCCAGAGAGAATACGCCCAGAAAGTCGCGCCGGATTTGTATGAGGTGATGCAGACCGCCACGCGCTATTATCGCGAACAACTCAAGCAGTCGCCGCGCGCGATCGATTACCTCAAGCAGCGCGGCCTGTCCGGCGAAATCGCGGCGAAATTCGGCATCGGTTACGCGCCTGACGCGTGGCAGAACCTTGCTACGGCCTTTCCGGATTACCAGAGCGATGCACTGGCCGAGACCGGCCTGGTGATCGCCGGCGACGAGGGGAAGCGCTATGACCGCTTCCGCGACCGCATCATGTTCCCCATCGTCAACGTGCGCGGCCAGGTCATCGGCTTCGGCGGGCGGGTGCTGGACAAGGGCGAGCCCAAATACCTCAATTCGCCGGAAACGCCGCTGTTCGAAAAAGGCCGCGAATTATATGGCCTGTTCCAGGCGCAAAAAGCCATCCGTGGCGGGCAGCAGGTGCTGGTGGTGGAAGGCTACATGGATGTGGTCGCGCTCGCGCAGCACGGCGTGGAATACGCCGTGGCGACGCTGGGCACGGCGACAACGCCGTACCACGTGCAGAAACTGTTGCGCCTGGCCGAACAAATCGTATTCTGTTTCGACGGCGACAAGGCGGGGCAGAAGGCGGCCTGGCGCGCGCTGGAAAACGCGCTGCCCTATTTGCAGGACGGCAAGCGCATCAGCTTCCTGTTCCTGCCGGTCGAACATGATCCCGACAGTTTCATCCGCGAATTCGGCAAGGACGCTTTCGAGCAGCGCGTGCGCGAAGCGATGCCGTTGTCCGGTTACCTGTTGCGTGAAGCCGGTGCGGAACTGGATTTGCGCAGCCAGGAAGGGCGCAATCAATTGTTGCAGCGCGCCAAACCGTTGTTGACCGCGATCACCGCGCCAACTACCGCGTTGCTGTTGCGCAAGGAAGTCGCGGCGCTCGCCGGAGTGAGCCAGGCGGAACTGGAGGCGCTGTATGAAATCAAACCGGTCGTGCGCGCCGCGCCGCGAGCCTTCCAGAAAGCCGGGCGTGCAGCGCCCTCGGCGCACCGGCTATTGCTGCAATGCCTGATTTCGCAGCCTGCCTTGGGCGCACAAATCCATACCGACTGGCAGGGCGAAGGCGCCGAAGCCGAGGCGGTGGCGGCGGTGCTTTATGTTTTGCGCGAAGCCGGTTTTGAGGCAAGCAGTGCGGCGCTGATGCAGATGTTTCAAGGTACGGCGCATGAGAAAACCCTCACGGCGGCAGAGGCGGATATGTTGAACTGGGGCGAAAATTTTGATGTGGCGGCGGAGTTTTCCGGGTTGATGAGCCGGCTCAATGAAGGGCAGCGCCGACAGCAGTTTCAGGTCTTGCAGGCAAAATTGGCACAAGGCGGCTTAGCCAACCTGAGCGACTCGGAACGCGAGCAATACAAGCAACTGGCAAAACCACCTCAACGCGGCTAACCAGCGACTTGCGGGCGTTGTTTGCCCGCTTGTAACCAACCACTTGGCTACCGTTTTTGGTTGCCTGGCGGGATGGCTAGTTGTTTCATCAGCCGAATGGCTATGCAAAGCTAACTATCTAACAAGGTTAAGAAATGGTTGATGAAATCGGGTATAATCCGCCGCTTTTCTGCGCGGCATCACGCAATTGGGAATCTGAATATGGCAAAGCCTAAAGACAAGAAAAAGCAGGACAAGAAACAAGCTGTAGCTATTCCGCTGCTGGTCGTTGACCAGCAGCAGGATATCGAGGCGCGGCGTACGCGCCTGAAAGCCTTGATCGTGCTGGGCAAGGAGCGCGGCTACCTGACCTATGCGGAGATCAACGACCACTTGCCGGACATGCTCGAAGTCGAGCAGATCGAAGGTGTGGCGAGCATGATCAATGACATGGGCATCAAGGTGTGCGATGTCGCTCCCGATGCTGAAGCGCTGATCATGACGGATACCGCGCCTGCGGCGGCCGACGAGGACGCCGCCGAGGAGGCCGAAGCCGCGCTGTCTACGGTGGACTCGGAATTCGGCCGCACTACCGACCCGGTGCGCATGTATATGCGCGAAATGGGGACGGTCGAGCTGCTTACCCGCGAGAAGGAAATCGAGATTGCCAAGCGCATCGAGGAAGGCCTGAAACACATGATTCAGGCGATCTCCGCGTGCCCGGCAACGATCGCCGAAATCCTGGCGCTGGCCACAAAAATCGAACATGACCAGATGCGCGTCGATGAGCTGATCGACGGCTTCGTGGATACCGCAGATGAAGCGGTCATCGGCGCCGAGGGCGACGAAGAAGAGGAAGAAGCAGCAGAGGAAACCAACAACCATGCCGCCGACGAGGAAGAGGATGAAGAGGCGACCGCCGCCGCCGCCGCCGCCAATCTGGCCCAGCTAAAGGCCGATGCTTTGGCGCGCTTTGCCGTGATTGCCGACCTGTTCAACAAGATGGGCAAGGCTTACGAAAAATACGGCTATCGCAGCAAGCAATATGACAAGTTCCAATCCGGTATTTCCGATGAATTGATGGGCTTCCGCTTCTCCGCGAAACAAGTGGATGCACTGTGCGACACCATGCGCGGCCTGGTAGAAGAGGTGCGCCGCAGCGAGCGCAGCATCCAGGAGATGTGTGTGGCCAAAGGCAGAATGCCGCGCCCGCATTTCATCAAGGTGTTTCCGGGCAATGAAGACAACCTGCAATGGGTCGCGCAGGAACTGAAGGCGAAGAAACCTTACAGCGAAACACTGGAGCGCTACCAGCATGCCATCGTCGAGCAGCAGCAGCGCCTGCTGGATCTGGAGCGTCGCGTCGGTATTCCGATCAAGGACCTGAAGGAAATCAACAAGCAGATGACCAACGGCGAAGCCAAGGCACGCCGCGCCAAACGCGACATGATCGAGGCCAACCTGCGCCTGGTGATTTCCATCGCCAAGAAATACACCAACCGCGGCCTGCAATTCCTCGACCTGATCCAGGAAGGCAACATCGGGCTGATGAAGGCGGTCGACAAGTTCGAATACCGCCGCGGCTACAAGTTCTCGACCTACGCCACGTGGTGGATCCGCCAGGCGATCACCCGCGCCATCGCCGACCAGGCCCGAACCATCAGGATCCCTGTTCATATGATCGAAACCATCAACAAGTTGACGCGTGCCTCCCGGTA
>JAUYGW010000072.1 GCA_030690245.1 Gallionella sp.
GATGTATTCCGCCGACATCAGCCATTCGGAGATGGTCGCCGACATGCCGCGCTTGAGGATCACCGGCTTGTTGATGCGCCCGACTTCCTTGAGCAGGTCGAAATTCTGCATGTTGCGCGTGCCGATCTGGATCACGTCCACGTCGTATTCCATGAACATATCGATCTGGCGCACGTCCATCAGCTCGGTGACGATGGGCAGCTTGTACGGGGCGGCCGCCTTGCGGAACATGTCCAGCCCCTCCCTGCCCTTGCCCTGAAAAGCGTACGGGCTGGTGCGCGGCTTGAACGCGCCGCCGCGCATCAGACGGCAGCCGGCCTCATGCGTATATTTGGCCGACAAATCCATCTGCTCCTGCGTCTCCACCGAACATGGTCCGGCGATCACCTGGATCTGGTTGCCGCCGAGCGGGATGCCACCGATGTCGATCACGGTGTTGGCGCGATGCGATTCGCGCGACACGATCTTGTATTGCTTGACGATGTGCATCGCCGATTCCACGCCGGGCAGCGGCGTGAACATCTCCTCGGTCAGCTGGCGTTCGTCGCCGATCGCACCGATCACGGTGCGCTCGATACCGCGCGAAATGTTCGCTTTCAAACCTGCTGTTTCAAGTTTCCTGACCACTGCGCCGACCTGCTCGTCAGTGACGTCTTTGCCCATTACAATAATCATTGTTTCTCTCCAAGTATTTGTTTTAGCGCAGATAAAAATTTCTCGTTTTCGTTTTCCAGCCCGATGCTCACGCGCAAGTAATCCGGCATGTCGTAGCCGGCGACCGGCCGCACGATCACGCCAAGTTTCAGCAGGCGGCGGTAAACATGCATCGCCCCTTCGCCATGGCTCAGAGCTTGCATGAGCTTGCGGCTCGTAGCGGGTAGCGGGTGGCCAACCACTGCCTGATGCTTTTCGCCTTTAGCTACAGGCAACAAGCTACTTGCTACCGGCTCAGAAATTTTGAAGCTGATGAAGTTGCCATAGGACGGAATGTACTCCAGTCCCAGCTTGCCCAAGCCCTGCATGATCTGCTCCATGCCGCGCCGGTTCAGCTCGTTGGTGCGGCGCACGAAGTCTTCGTCCTGCAACGCCGCCACCGCGGCGGCCTGCGCCACGCTGTTGACGTTGAACGGCTGGCGCACGCGGTTCATCATGTCGGCTACCTGCACATCGGCGAACGCATAACCCACGCGCAGTCCGGCCAGGCCGTACGCCTTGGAGAAAGTGCGCGAGACGATCAGGTTCGGGAATTCCTTAAGCCACGCCACCGAGTCGTAGCGGCATGCTTCCGGCAGGTATTCGTTATAAGCCTCGTCCAGCACCACCAGAATATCCGGCGGCAGCGCGCGCAGAAAATCCAGCAATGCAGCTGCACTCAGAAAAGTGCCGGTCGGGTTGTTCGGGTTGGCGATGAACACCAGCTTGGCTTTATGTTCGACGGCGGCTTGCAACATCGCTTGCAGGTCATGGCCGTAATCGATGGCGGGCACGCTGACGCCGGTCGCGCCGACCGCCTGCGTCGCCAGCGGATACACGGCGAAAGCATGGTCCGAGTACACCGCCCTGTCGCCTACCGCGAGGAAGGCGCGCGCCGCCAATTCCAGCATGTCGTTTGAGCCGTTGCCCAGCACGATGCGCGCATGTTCGACACCGTAGCGTTTGAACAGCGCTTCCTTCAACTCGAAGCCGTTGCCATCCGGGTACAGCGCGATGGTCTTGAGCGCTTCCTGCATCGCTGCCATAGCCAGCGGGCTGCAACCCAGCGGGTTCTCGTTCGACGCCAGCTTAACGATGCCGGTGATGCCCAGTTCGCGCTCCAGCTCGGAGATCGGCTTGCCGGGCTGGTAGGGCGCAATGGCGCGAATGTAGGCCGGGGCCAGTTGTGTGTAATCCATCATCTCAAAATCTTAAAAGTTACTTGGCCGGTTTGCGCAGTATCCAGTACGTCTCGCCCGGCCAGCCCGGAAACAGCGCGCCGAACCACAGGTTGAAGCGCAGCCACCACCGGTAATTTTCCAGGAAAAATCCCTTCTTGCGCATGAAGAACGCGCCGCTCAGGAATTCCACCTCCAGCCCGTGCGCCGCCGCCATATCGCGCACGCGCTTCGGAGAGAATACGCTGACATGCCCGTATCTCATCGCGCCGGGACGTATCTTGTCTTCGCGCGATTGGGCGTGGGAATCCGGTGTGGAAGGGAAACCGCCGATCAGCATGCCACCCGGTTTGAGATGCGGTACCAGTTTGGTTATCAGGTCTTCCGGCTTGAACAGGTGCTCCAGCACATGCAGCAGGATCATCGCGTCGTACTGTTTGCCATCGTCCAGCCTGAATTCTGCGCTCTCCAGATCGACCTCGTAGAAATGCTTGTAACCGGCGCGTTCGAGAGTGTCGCGCTGAATCCGCGCATCCACCGCATCCCAGTTCGCCAGCGGCACTTTCTCGCCGCCATGCTGCGCGGCCGCATGCATGAAGTTGAGCATCTGACCGGAATCCACGCCGATCTCGCACACGTCCAGCGCACCCTTGCGCGCCGCGTCTTCACGCAAAAAGTGATACATGAACCAGTAGCGCACCATGCGCACCGGATAATCGGTACGTTTCACTTCGGCGGGGATGCCGTAGTTTTCATCCTTCAGCGTCGGGTTGTTTTTCAGGAACTCAACGTCCCAGCACAGTTGCGGCATTGCCATGCATTTACTCCAAAACAGCCGCCTACACGGCAACCGGGTATGAACCCAAAATTTTCATGAACGCTGCGGCTTGCTTGAGTTCAGCCAGTGCGGCAGCCACTTTGGCATCGTTTCGATGTCCCTCGATGTCCATGTAGAACACGTATTCCCACAATCCCGAACGGGCCGGGCGCGACTCGAATTTGGTCATGCTCACGCCGTGCCTGGCCAGCGGCGCAGAAAGGTCGTGCACCGCGCCGGGACGATTCGCGGCGGACAGCACCAGCGAGGTCTTGTCATTGCCGGACGGCCCGACCAGCTGGTTGCCCAGCACCAGGAAGCGCGTGGTGTTCTTGGCGTCGTCCTCGATATTTTCCACGCACAGGTTCAAGCCGAACAGCGCAGCCGCCTGGCTGCCGGCAATCGCCGCGCTGTGCGGATTCTCTGCGGCCAGCCGCGCCGCTTCGGCGTTGCTGGAAACATGCACCAGCAAAACATTCGGCAAGTTTTTATTCAGCCAGCTCTGACACTGGCCGAAAGATTGCGAATGCGAGTAAACGGTCCTGATCGCGCCCAGATCGCACTGCCGGGCAAGCAGGCACTGATGGATGGCCAGCATCACTTCACCGCATATTTGTAGCGGGCTGTGCATCAGCAAATCCAGCGTACGCCCCACCGCGCCCTCGGTGGAATTCTCCACCGGGATCACGCCGTAATGGGCCGCGCCGCTTTCCGCCGCATGAAACACCTCATCGATGGTCGCACAAGGCAATTTTTGTACTGCGCTGCCGAAACGCTTCAGCGCCGCCGCCTCGGTAAATGTCCCTTCCGGCCCCAGATAGGCCACGGTCAGCGGCGCTTCCAGCGCGCGGCATTGCGACATGACTTCGGTGAACAAAGCTGCCACGGCGGCATTGCTCAATGGCCCCTGGTTGTTGCCCTGCAAGCGCTGCAATACCTGCGCCTCGCGTTCCGGGCGCAGCACCACACCATCTTCCTTGAGATGGCCGATCTGTTGCGCCAGCGCGGCGCGCTGGTTGACCAGCGCCAGCAGCTCATCATCCAGATGATCGATCTGCTTGCGGAGCTGTTTTAATTTATCGCTCATGCTGTCCCCGCCCAAAGGCTAGCCATGTTGTCCGGAAAACTCATTCATGAAATCCACCAGCGCCTGCACGCCAGCCAGCGGCATCGCGTTGTAGATCGAGGCGCGCATCCCGCCCACCGAGCGGTGCCCCTTCAGTTGCAGCAGCCCGCGCGCGTCGGCCTGCTTCAAAAAATCGCCGTCCAACGCCGCATCCTTTAAGGTGCCCGTATTTTGCAAAGTAAAGGGCACGTTCATGCGCGAACGGTCCGCCTTGTTCACCGGGCAATGGTAGAAACCGTTGCTCGCGTCGATCGCCGCATACAGCAGATCGGCCTTGGCGATGTTGATCTTCTCCATCGCGGCGATGCCGCCGCTCTTCTTCAGCCACTGGAACACCAGCCCGGCGATGTAGATGCCGTAGGTCGGCGGCGTGTTGTACATCGAGCCGGCGTCGGCATGGGTCTTGTAATCAAGCATGGTCGGCGTGTTCGCCGCCGCCTGGCCGAGCAGGTCGTTGCGCACGATGACCAGCGTCAAGCCTGCGGGGCCGATGTTCTTCTGCGCACCCGCATAGATCAGGCCGAACTTCGACACATCGATCTGACGCGATAAAATATTCGACGACATGTCCGCGACCAGCGGCACATTGCCGACTTCCGGCACCCAGTTGAATTCCACGCCGCCGATGGTCTCGTTCGGGCAATAGTGCAAGTAAGCCGCGTTGGGGTCGCACTGCCAGGTGTCGAATGCCGGAACATAGGTGCAATTCCTGTCGGCGTTATCCGCCACGATATTGACGGCGCCGAACTTCCTTGCCTCGCCGATGGCCTTCTTCGACCATTCGCCGGTATTCACGTAGTCGGCGGAAGCCTTGCCGCGCAACAGGTTCAGCGGGATCATCGAAAATTGCAGATGCGCGCCGCCTTGCAGAAACAGCACCTTGTAGTTGGCGGGGATGCCCATCAGCTCGCGCAAATCGGCTTCGGCCTGCGCATGGATGCCCGTGAATTCCTTGCCGCGATGCGACATTTCCATCACCGACATGCCGCTGCCGTGCCAGTCGAGCAGTTCCGCCTGCGCCTGCAGCAAGACCTCTTTCGGCAGCACTGCGGGGCCTGCGCTGAAGTTGTAAATGGTCATTTTTAATTCAAATTTAAATGAATAAAATTCAGGATCGAGGATTGTGGATTGAGGATTGAGTGAAAAGCGGAGCAGTGGATTTTACTCAATCCTCGATCCTCGCTCCTCAATCCTGTTCTTCTTCCGGCTCGGCGATGCGGCTCAAACCGGCCAGCTTCTCGCCCTTCTCGACGTTCATCAGCGTGACGCCCTGCGCGGTGCGCCCCAAACTGCGGATTTCCTTGACGCGGGTGCGGATCAACACGCCGCTGGTGCCGATCAGCATGATTTCGTCCTCGACATTCACCAGCGTCGCGGCGACCACCTTGCCGTTGCGCGGTGAGGTCTTGATCGCGATCATGCCCTGCGTGCCGCGTCCGTGGCGGGTGTATTCGATGATCGGGCTGCGTTTGCCGTAGCCGTTTTCGGTCGCGGTCAGCACGCTTTGCTGCTCGTCCTCGGCCACCAGCAGCGAAATCACATGCTGATTGGCGGCCAGCTTCATGCCGCGCACGCCGCGCGACGCGCGTCCGGTCGGGCGCACATCGTTCTCGTCGAAGCGCACGGCCTTGCCGCCGTCCGAGAACAGCATCACGTCATGCTGGCCGTCGGTAACGGCGACCCCGATCAGGTGATCGTCCTCATCCAGGTTGATCGCGATGATGCCGCGCTTCATCGGGCGCGAAAAATCGGTCAAAGAAGTCTTTTTCACCGTGCCGTTGGCGGTGGCGAAGAACACATATTTATCCTCGACAAACTCGCTCACCGGCAACACCGCATTGATCTTCTCGCCACTTTCCAGCGGCAGCAGATTCACGATCGGCTTGCCGCGCGAAATGCGGCTGCCCTGCGGCACTTCATAAACCTTGAGCCAGTACACGCGGCCGCGGTTCGAGAAACACAGGATGTAGTTGTGGGTGTTGGCGATGAACAGGTTGTCGATGAAATCGTCTTCCTTGGTCGCCGTCGCCTGCTTGCCGCGACCGCCGCGTTTCTGCGCGCGGTATTCGTCGAGCTTCTGCGCCTTCATGTAGCCGCCGTGCGACAGCGTGACCACCACGTCTTCCGGCGCGATCAGGTCTTCCATGCTCATGTCCTGGGTGTGCGTGATGATCTCGCTGCGGCGCTTGTCGCCGAACTGCGCTTTCACCGCGACCAGTTCATCGTTGATGATCTGCGTCACGCGTTCCGGCTTGGCGAGGATGTCGAGCAGGTCGGCGATCTTGTCCATCACCTCGCGGTACTCGCCGACGATCTTGTCCTGCTCCAGCCCGGTCAGGCGCTGCAGGCGCAATTCCAGGATCGCCTGGGTTTGCGCATCGGAGAGACGGTAGCCGCGCGCATTGCCCTCCCCCACCAGACCGAATTCGGGCAGCAAGCCTTCGGGGCGCGACGCACCGCTGACGCGGCTGAGCATGTCTTCGACCAGCGACGAGCGCCACGAGCGCGCCATCAATTCGCGCTTGGCATCGGCGGGGGTCGGTGCGGCCTTGATCAGCGCGATGATCTCGTCCACGTTGGATAACGCCACCGCCAGGCCTTCGAGGATATGGCCGCGTTCACGCGCCTTGCGCAATTCGAAAATAGTGCGGCGCGTAACGACTTCACGGCGATGGCGCAGGAACGCGTCGATTACCTGTTTGAGGTTGAGCAGCTTGGGCTGGCCGTCGATGATCGCGACCATGTTGATGCCGAAGCTGTCCTGCAACTGGGTATCTTTGTACAGCTTGTTGAGGATCACATCGGCGTTCTCGCCGCGCTTCAGCTCGATCACCGCGCGCATCCCGGACTTGTCCGATTCGTCGCGGATTTCGGAAATGCCTTCCAGGCGCTTCTCGCGCACCAGCTCGCCGATCTTGATCAGCAGATTGGCCTTGTTCACCTGGTAGGGCAGCTCGTCGATGATGATGGCCTGGCGCTCGCCCTTGCCGATGTCCTCGAAATGGGTGCGCCCGCGCATAATCACGCGACCGCGCCCGGTGCGATAACCTTCCTTTACCCCGGCCAGGCCGTAGATGAAGCCGGCGGTCGGGAAATCCGGCGCGGGCACGTATTCGATCAGCTGTTCGATATCCAGATCGGGATTCTTCAGCAGCGCGAGGCAGGCATCTACCACCTCGTTCAGATTGTGCGGCGGGATGTTGGTCGCCATGCCCACCGCGATACCGGAAGAACCGTTCACCAGCAGGTTGGGGAAGCGCGCCGGAAACACCAGCGGCTCATGCTCGGAGCCGTCGTAGTTCGGCCCGAAGTTGACCGTTTCCTTGTCCAGGTCGGCGAGCAATTCATGGGCGATTTTCGCCATGCGGATTTCGGTATAACGCATCGCCGCCGCGTTGTCGCCGTCCACCGAGCCGAAGTTGCCCTGCCCGTCTACCAGCGGATAACGCAGCGAGAAATCCTGCGCCATGCGCACGATGGTGTCGTACACCGCCGTGTCGCCGTGCGGGTGGTATTTACCGATCACGTCGCCGACGATACGCGCCGACTTCTTGTAGGCCTTGTTCCAGTCGTTGGACAGCTCGTGCATCGCGAACAGCACGCGGCGGTGCACCGGCTTCAGGCCGTCGCGCACATCCGGCAGCGCGCGGCCGATAATGACGCTCATCGCATAATCCAGATAGGACTTGCGCATTTCTTCTTCGAGGCTGACCGGGAGGGTTTCTTTGGCGAATTTCTGTTCCATGGATTTTGCTTTTACCTAAGGCAATCGACGCATAACAAAGCGCGCATTTTAGCACAGCGACGTAACCCAAAGTAACCTCTAAACACGTCTGCCGTGGGCAGTATTATTTGGCTGAGGCAACAAGTTTTGTTTTTGATCTTGATAATACTGAAGCTCGCCTGGATGCCACCGTCGAGCTGACCAATTTGCAATATTCCGGCTGGAATTTGACCTACCAAACCTCGAAAAGCGAGGAG
>JAUYGW010000086.1 GCA_030690245.1 Gallionella sp.
GCCGGATAGCGTTTCCGCATTCCAGTCCGGCGCTTTTTCATCCTCCGCAAACGCGCTACTGCTCGCCACGAGCCCGAAAACTACCGCCATTGCCAATCGCTTTACCATGCCATCCTCCGCCTTATAAATTATTCGATGCGATTACTTCAAAATGTCCGGGCTGAAACATGAGTGACAAGATCATCGCTGTCCGCTCCAAACGCCTGCCCGGATTCTACCTTGACACGGCCAATTGCATCACCGCCTGCACAACACGCTGCCCATGAAACACGCTATTATTCGCTGCCGAACACGCTCCCAGAATACGCGCCAACCTAGGCAGCATGACCCAGAAGTAATACAACAATACGCCGAATACCATACCTGTGAACACCACCTCCATTCCCGAAATCAAACCCGGCCAGTCCGTCGAATTGCTCAAGGAGCTGCACATCCTGACACGTGACGGCAAGCTCAACCAAGACAGCCGGCGCAAGCTGAAGCAGGTTTACCATCTATATCATTTCATCGAACCGTTGCTCGATGAAGTGCTCGCAGCAAAACAAGATCTGACGCTGGCAGATCACGGCGCGGGCAAATCCTACCTGGGCTTCATCCTCTACGACCTGTTCCTGAAAACACGCGAAGCCGGCCATATTTACGGCATCGAGACCCGCGAGGCGCTGGTCGACAAATCCCGCGAGCTGGCCGCAAGGCTGGGCTTCGTGCGCATGTCGTTCCTGAATTTGTCGGTAGAAGAATCCATCCACTCGCCGCAACTGCCCATACAAATCGATGTGGTCACCGCGCTGCATGCCTGCAACACCGCCACCGATGACGCGATCAAATTCGCGCTGCACAAGCAGGCGAAATTCATCGTGCTCGCGCCTTGCTGTCAGGCTGAAGTTGCCGCCATGCTGAACAAGCACAAGAACCAGTCGTTCGGCAAAACGCCGCTCTCGGAAATCTGGCGGCATCCGATCCACGCGCGCGAATTCGGCAGCCACCTCACCAACGTGCTGCGCTGCCTGCTGCTGGAGGCACACGGCTATCAGGTCACGGTGACGGAACTGGTCGGGTGGGAACACTCGATGAAGAACGAACTCATCATCGCCCGCCGCACGGATGCGCCGAGAAAAAATGCGCAGCAAAGACTGGAGCAGATTTTGCGCGAGTTGAATCTGGAGGAATTGCGGGAGCGGTTTATTTATTGAGTTTTTGTAGGTTGGGTTAGCCCGCAAGGGCGTTATCCAACACATACAGGGTGCAAGGGTGCAAGGGTGCAAGGGTGCAAGGGTGCAAGGGTGCAAGGGTGCATGGGTGCATGGGTGCATGGGTGCATGGGTGCATGGGTGCATGGGTGCATGGGTGCATGGGTGCATGTTGGGTAGCTTTGCATAACCATCTGACTAGGCTGTCAAAATACGCCAGCCAAGTCATTGGTTAACGCGATGAAACCGCTAACCCAACCTACAAAAGTTGCGCCAATGCCCAGGCCACATGTTCGCGCACCATCTCCGAAGGATGCTCCACGCGCGATTGTAAAGCGGCAATCACGGCGGCGCTTTTCGGCGCATTGCCCAACGCCACGGCGATATTGCGCAGCCACTGCTCGTGGCCGATACGATAGATCGCGGTGCCTGCCAGCTTGCAGTCAAATTCGGCCTCATCCCACGCGAACAACTCCGCCAGCGACACATCGTCCAGCCCGTGCCGCACGGCGAAATCCGGCTCGACGCTGGCCTGCGCAAATTTGTTCCACGGGCACACCAGTTGGCAATCGTCGCAACCGTAGATGCGGTTGCCGATCAGCGGGCGCAGCTCATCGGGAATGCTGCCCTTGAGTTCGATGGTCAGATAGGAGATGCAGCGGCGCGCGTCGACGCGATACGGCGCGATGATGGCCTGGGTCGGGCAGATGTCGATGCAGCGCGTGCAAGTTCCGCAATGCTCCTGCTGCGGCTCGTCGGCCCGCAGCGGCAGGTTCACGTAAATCTCGCCGAGGCAGAACCGCGAGCCGTGCGTGCGCGACAGCAGCAGGGAGTGCTTGCCGCGCCACCCGATTCCGGCCTTGCGGGCCAGCTCCTTTTCCATGACCGGTGCGCTGTCGGTAAAGACTCGTCCTTCAAATTCGGCAACCTCGGCGCGGATTTTTTCCGCCAGTTTCGCCAAACGGTTGCGCAT
>JAUYGW010000111.1 GCA_030690245.1 Gallionella sp.
GAATTGCAGCGGATTGACGAAAATACTCGCCACCACGCAACCGCCGTGCTCGCGCGCCTGCCTCACCAGGTTGAGATGACCTTCATGCAGGTTGCCCATGGTCGGCACAAAGGCCACGGCGCGCTCGGTGTTCAGCCGTGCGCGCAGTTCAGCGATGGTGTGGATGACTTGCATTAAACCTAAAACCTCAGTTAGCCACAGATTGACACGGATAAGCACGGATAAAACATCGCATTACAGGGAGTGTATTCACCCAAACAGCACAGGAAAAAGCAGATGCAAACGATTGCTCATCTGTGTCTATCCGTGTTCATCCGTGGCTCAATTACGCTTTCCAGATTAAAAACTATGCTCCGGCGCAGGGAAACTTCCCGCCTTTACCTCGGCGGCGTAATTCTTCACCGCCGCCGCGATGCTGTCCGCGCCATGCAGGAAATTTTTCGCGAAGCGCGCCTTCTTGCCCGGATAGATGTCCAGCATGTCATACAGCACCAGCACCTGGCCGGAACAGGCCGCGCCCGCACCGATGCCGATGGTGGGAATGGAAAGCGCGGCGGTGATCTCCGCCGCCAGCAGTGCGGGGATGGTTTCCAGCACCAGCATCCCCGCACCGGCCCGCTCCAGCGCCGCCGCGTCCTCCAGCAACCGCTGCGCAGCGGCAGGCTCCCTGCCCTGCACGCGGTAGCCGCCCATCTGATGCACCGATTGCGGCGTCAGGCCGATATGCCCGCATACCGGGATGCCGCGCCCGGTGAGAAATTCCACCGTTTCGGCCATCTCGACACCGCCTTCCAGCTTGACCATCTGCGCGCCCGCCGCCATCAGCTTTGCGGCATGCGCAAAGGTTTCCTGCGGACTGATCTGAAACGTACCGAACGGCATGTCGCCGATGATAAACACCTGCTTCGCACCGCGCGCCACGCAGGCGGTGTGGTAAACCATGTCGTCCAGCGAAACCGGCAACGTGGTCTCGTGCCCCTGTATCACCATGCCGAGCGAATCGCCGACCAGCAGCACGTCCACACCCTGCGCCTCGAGCAGCGCGGCAAAGCTCGCGTCATAGCAGGTCAGCACGGCGATTTTCTCGTCCTTGCTGCGCATCGCCTGTAATGTGTTCAAAGTGGTTCTCATCTGGATACCTCCATAAATTTTTGCGCGCATCCGCGCCCGGACTCAACGCGGGGCATGAAACCTGTTGAGACAGGCTCTGTATCAAACAGCAAGCATCTCCAACACTTGATCCTGGCATTTTTTTAAGGCCATACCGGCCCGGCCTATCCCAGGGATGTCGGCATCCGGTGCGATCTCCAGCAGCGGTTGCAGCACGAAGGCGCGCAAGTGCATCTGCGGGTGCGGAAGAGTCAGACCGTGCTCGTGCAGTTGCATATCGTCATACAGCAGCACATCCAGATCCAGGGTGCGCGGTGCGTTGCGAAAAGTGCGCTCGCGGCCATGCTCATGTTCGATTTGCAGCAAGGCTTGCAACAAGGCTTGCGGGGTCAGGGCGGTGGCGACTTCCGCCACCGCATTCACGAACTCCGGCTGATCCGGATAGCCCAGCGGCGCACTGCGGTACAGCGACGAGCGGGCGACGAGGCGCGTTTCCGGCAACCCGTCAAGCTCGGCGAAGGCGCGCTGCAATTGGCTGCGCGGGTCTTCCAGATTGCTGCCCAGCCCGATAAAGGCGAAATGCGGCATTACGCT
>JAUYGW010000097.1 GCA_030690245.1 Gallionella sp.
GGACGTCGCCGACTCGCTTCGTGCCCTCGCCCTCGAGTTGGAGGTGCCGCTGCGCGCGGCCGGGGGGACGCCGGTTCTGCTCGGCGACGTCGCGACGATCCAGATCGGGCCGGAGATGCGGCGCGGCATCGCCGAACTGGACGGCCAGGGCGAGGTCGCCGGCGGCGTCATCATCCTGCGCTCCGGCGAGAATGCCCGCGCCACGATCAAGGCGGTGCAGGCCAGGCTCGACGAGCTGAAACGCGGCCTGCCGCCGGGCGTGGAGGTGGTCACCACCTATGACCGGTCGCAGCTCATCGACCGGGCCATCGAGAACCTGACCAGCAAGCTCGGCGAGGAATTCATCATCGTCGCCCTGGTCTGCGGCCTGTTCCTCTGGCACGTCCGCTCGGCTCTGGTGGCTATCCTGACCCTGCCGCTGGGCGTGTTGATCGCCTTCATCATCATGCGGCTGCAGGGGGTCAACGCCGACATCATGTCGCTGGGCGGCATCGCCATCGCCATCGGGGCCATGGTCGATGCGGCCGTGGTGATGATCGAGAACGCCCACAAGAAGATCGAACGCTGGGAACACGATCATCCGGGCAAGCGCCTCGAAGGCGACGAGCGCTGGCGGGTGATCACCGACGCCGCCGTTGAGGTCGGGCCGGCGCTGTTCTTCAGCCTGGTGATCATCACCCTGTCGTTCGTGCCGGTGTTCACCCTGCAGGCGCAGGAGGGGCGGCTGTTCTCGCCGTTGGCCTTCACCAAGACCTACGCCATGGCCGGCGCGGCGCTGCTGTCGGTGACCCTGGTGCCGGTGCTGATGGGCTGGCTGATCCGCGGACGCATCCCGGCGGAGCAGGACAATGTCCTCAACCGCTGGCTCACCGCGATCTACCGGCCCGCGCTCGACTGGGTGCTGGACCGGCCCCGCACGACGCTGGTCATCGCCGCGCTGGTGTTTGCCACCACCGCCTGGCCGCTGTCCCAACTCGGCGGCGAGTTCATACCGCTGATGGACGAGGGCGACCTGCTCTACATGCCCTCCGCCTTGCCCGGTCTCTCGGCGGCCAAGGCCTCGCAGTTGCTGCAGCAGACCGACCGGATGATCCGCACCGTGCCGGAGGTGAAGAGCGTGTTCGGCAAGGCCGGCCGCGCCGAAAGCGCCACCGATCCCGCGCCGCTGGAGATGTTCGAGACGGTCATTAATCTGAAACCGGAAGCGGAGTGGCGACCGGGCATGACCGTGGAGGCCCTGAAAAATGAGATGAATGATGCCCTCTCTATTCCGGGGGTGGCCAATTCCTTCACCATGCCTATCAAGGCGCGGACGGACATGCTCTCGACGGGCATCCGAACGCCTGTGGGGATCAAGGTGCTGGGGCCGAACCTCTATGAGTTGGAGAAGATAGGGAAGGAGATCGAAAATGCGGTGAAGGATATACGCGGCACCAGAAGCGCCTATGCAGAACGGGTCACAACCGGTTATTTCATCGATTTCAATATCAAACGCGCAGAAATTGCCCGTTACGGGTTGAGCGTGGATGATGTGCAGGAGGTCATCCAGACGGCCGTGGGAGGAATGAGCCTGACCACCACCGTGGAAGGCAGAGAGCGTTATCCCGTCAATGTAAGGTATGCGCGGGAACTGAGGAATGATGTGGAGAAGCTGAAGCGGGTGCTGGTGCCCGTAAAAATTGGTGCCCCATCGTCCGGCAGTGGCATGGGGATGAGCGGGTCCTCTGCCGGCGGGCCCCGCTCCGTTGCCCAGGTGCCGATCGGGCAGCTTGCCGACCTCCGCATCATCAAGGGGCCGCCGGCCATCAAGAGTGAAGAGGGACTCCTGGCGTTGTATGTCTATATTGATTTTTCCGGTCGTGACGTGGGCGGTTACGTGGACGAGGCCAAGCAAAAGGTGGCCTCCCTGAAGATACCCGAAGGCTACCGCCTGGCGTGGAGCGGTGAATACGAGTATCTGGTGAAAACGCATGAAAGGCTGAAAATGGTTGTGCCGCTCACGATCCTGGTCATTTTCGTGCTGATTTTTTTCAATACGAAGAGCATCATTAAAACCATGATTGTTCTTCTGGCAGTGCCCTTTTCACTGGTCGGTTCCTTCTGGCTTCTTTATTTCCTCAATTATAATATGAGTATCGCCGTCTGGGTTGGCATCATCGCCCTCGCGGGGCTGGATGCGGAAACGGGAGTCGTCATGCTTCTCTACCTTGACATTGCCTATGAGAAGTGGCGCAAGGAAGGGAAATTAAACGGCCTGCAGGATCTCAGG
>JAUYGW010000103.1 GCA_030690245.1 Gallionella sp.
GAAACCAGCATGATGTTCATGATGCCGATGCCGCCCACCAGCAGCGAAACCGACGCGATCGCGCCGAGCAGCAGCGACATGGTGCGCGTGCTTTCTTCGGCGGAATCGGCCACCGCAGTGAGGTTGCGCAGGAAGAAATCGCTATCCATACCCTCGCGGATGCGGTGCCGCTGGCGCAGCAGCTCAGTCATGGATTTTTCCACCGCAGGCATGGCTTCCTGGGTGGTGGTCTGCACCATCATCATGCGCACCGAGCCGGGAAACTGGGTGCCGAACACCTGGCGCTGCGCGGTGGTGAGCGGGATGAGGAGGGTGTCGTCCTGGTCGCGCCCGTCCATGCCTTGCCCCTTGACCGCCAAGGTGCCGAGGATGACGAACGGGCTTTGCCGGATGCGGATGGTCTTGCCGACCGGATTTTCATCGCCGAACAAATTTTCCGCTGCGGTCTTGCCGATCAGTGCGACGCGCGTGGCCGAGCGCACGTCCGAGTCGGTGAAAGCCGAGCCCGAAATAACCGGCCAGGAACGCGCCTCCAGATAGTCCGGCGTGGTGCCGATGACGGAGGTGTTCCAGTTGTTCGGGCCGTACACGACCTGTGCGCTGCCGGGATGGATCGGCACGACGGCCTGCACGCCGGGCAGTTCGGCGATGGCCCACGCATCGCTGACTGTCAGGGTATGGGCGCCGCCGCTGCCGGAGCGCACGCCTCCGCTCATGGTGTGCCCGGAGAGCAGCACGAACAGGTTGCTGCCCATCGCGGCAATGGTCTGCTTGATCGCATATTGCGCGCCCTGTCCGATCGACATCATCAACACCACCGCGCCGACGCCGATCACCATGCCGAGCATGGTCAGCATGGTGCGCAGCCGATTGGCGCCCATCGCGCGCCAGGCCTCGCCGAGCATCGCAAAAAATCTAGATTTCATCCCAACTGCCGTGTTGCGTAAAAAATTTCTTGCTTACATATAGCCCATATGCGGCGCGGCGAAATTTTTTGCGCGCCTTGCATTTGGGCGAACTCTAAATTTTTAGATGTTCCCATCATGCGGTGGTTTCCTGTTGATGCGTAGCCTGGTCGCTGACGATGCGCCCGTCATGGAACCTCACCTGGCGTTTGGCGTGCCGGGCGATGTCCGCTTCGTGGGTGACCAGCACGATGGTGATGCCTTCGCGGTTCAGCTCTTCGAACAACGCCATGATTTCTTCGCTGGTGTGGCTGTCGAGGTTGCCGGTGGGTTCATCTGCAAGAATCAGGCGCGGGCGGTTGACCAGGGCGCGCGCGATCGCGACGCGTTGCTGTTGGCCTCCGGAAATCTTGTTGGGCATGGACTCCGCATAGCCGCCCAGCCCGACCTTGGCGAGCACCTCGTGGGCGCGCCGCTGGCGCTCCTCGCGTTCCACCCCGCAGTAGATCAGCGGCAGGGCCACGTTTTCCAGCAGCGACATGCGCGGCAGCAGATTGAAACCCTGGAACACGAAGCCGATGGTGCGATTGCGCAGCAAGGCCAGTTCGTCCTTGCCCAGTTCCGCAACGTCGCGATTATCCAGCACATAGCGCCCGGCCGTCGGCTTGTCGAGACAGCCGAGGAGGTTCATGAAGGTGGATTTGCCGGAACCGGACGGCCCCATGATCGCGACGAATTCGCCGGCTGCGATGCCGAGGCTGACATCTTTCAATGCCGGGAACAATCCGGCAGAAGTTTCGTAGGACTTGTGCAGGCCATCGATGCGGATGACGGAATCACTCATCAGAACATTCTCATCGGCGGCCGGCTGCTGGAGTTTTTCGATTTGTCTGCCGCCTGCGCCTCGCCAACGATAATTTGGTCTCCGGCCTTGAGGTCGCCGCCGGTGATTTCGGTGTTGCGGTTGTCGGTGATACCCAGCGACACGCTGACCGGCGCCAGTTCGCCTTGCTCCAGCACATACACCCTGGCAGAAAATGCATCCTGTCCGGGCTTGGCGGCGCCGCCACCCGCAGCGGCAGGCTGGTTGCCGGCAGGCTTCTGCTTGCCGGCAATGACCGGTTTGAAACGCAGCGCGGCGTTGGGAACCAGCAACACATCCTTGCGCTCGGCTACCGCGATGCTCACGTAAGCGGTCATGCCGGGCAGCAAAATCTGCTCGGGATTGTCCACGTTGATCACCACGTCGTAGGTCACGACATTTTGTACGGTGGTCGGATTAAGGCGTACCAGCTTGACCACGCCTTGGAAGTTGCGTCCCGCAAAGGCATCCACGGTGAAGCGCGCCGTCTGCCCGGCGCGGATGCTGCCGATATCCGCCTCGGCAAAGTTCGCATCGATCTGCATCTTGGACAAGTCCTGCGCGATCTTGAACAGCGTCGGGGTCTGCAAGCTGGCCGCAACGGTCTGGCCGACATCCACCGAGCGATCCACCACCACGCCGGACACCGGCGAGCGGATGATCGAATAAGCGAGGTTTGCGCGGTCTTTTTCCACGGTGGCATGCGCCAGCTGCAATTGCGCCTCGGCGGCTTTCCTGGCCTGCACCGCGGTATCCAGCTCCTGCCGCGAAACATATTCCTGCGCGAACAGGCTGCGCATGCGCGCTTCGTTGGCGGCGGCTAATTCCAGCGTGGCATTGGCGCTTTGCACATTGGCCAGGCTCTGCTTTTGCTGGGCGGCGAGCAGCGCGTCATCCAGTTCCAGCAACACCTGCCCTTTTTCGACCTCGCTGTTGAAATCTACATACAGCTTTTTCACCGTGCCGGAAACCTGCGTGCCGACGTTGACCAGCGTCACCGGATTGATCGTGCCGTTGGCCGAGACGGTCTGGCTGATCTCGCCTTTTTCCACGGCCTGCAAACGATACTGCAGCTCCGGCGCGACCATGTAGAGCTGACGGTAGGTGGCGACGCCTGCGGCGATGACGGCAAGGGCAAGAAAGAACAGGGCGATCGGGGAGTGCAAGAGTTTTTTCATGGCTGATTCTTTTCCCGCTGGAAATTCGCGCCGGGCTGTTGGCTGTAGTCTGACAAATTTTGCAGCAGGCTGGTATCCAGGTTGCCCATCGCCTGGGCGAGGGTGGCGCGGATGATGTTCCAGTTAAACGTGGACTGGATGCGCTGCTGGCGCGCGCTGGCCAGAGCGCTTTGCGCGTTCAGCACATCCAGGATGCTGCCCACTCCGGCCTTGTAGCGGCCGAGCGCGACGCGCTCCGACTGTTCCGCGCTGTTCAGCAAATCGGCGGTGGTGCGCAACGACTGTGACGCCGTGGTGAGGTTCTGGTAAGCCGTCCACACGTCCAGCGCCACCTGCAAGCGCAAGCGCTCCAGTTGCGCGCTTTGCGCTTCCATTTGCGCTTCGGCTGCGCGTATCCGATAAGTCGGCGCGAAGCCGGAGAACAGCGGCACGCTCAGGTTGATGCCGACCGACGAGCCATGAGAGGTAACCCCGACGCTGTTGGTCTGGTTGGTCGAGGCGGTCAGCGTGACCGAGGGCTTGCCAGCCGCGCGCGCCGCATCGACGCCGGCTTGCGCGGCTTTTACCTGTGCGGCGGCGGCTTGCAAATCGGGGCGGCGCAGCCTGGCTTCCTCGATCAGCGCAGCGACGTCGCGGTCGAAACTTGCGGGAACGGCCGCCGTGTTCGCCGCCGCCAGCATCACATTCCGGTTGGCATCCAGCCCGAGCATGTTGGCCAGCGTGCCTTTTGCATTGTTCGAGCTGCCACTGGCGGTAATGCTGTTCAGCGTGGCTTGCGAATAAGCGGTCTGCGCCTGCAATTTATCGGCGGGCGTGGCGCTGCCGCTCCGGTAGCGCGCCTCGGCGGCGGCAAAGCTTTCTTTTGCGGCGCGTTCCGATTCAAGGGCGGCATCCAGCGCGGCCTGTGTTGCCTGGGTCTGATAGAAGGCTTGCACCGCCTGGAGGAAAACGGTTTGCACCGTGCTGTCCTGCGTGGCGTTCGCGGCGGCGAGCAACTGCTGCGCGCTTTCCACGTCGGCGGCGCGGGTGCCAAAGTCGTACAGCAGGTAGGAGAGCGTCAGGCCATAACTGCGCTGGCCCGTGCCGGGCGAAGTGCGATTGCCCGAAGCGCTCAGGCCGGCGCTGGGCAAATAACCCGCCTTGCTCACGCCGACCTGTGCCGCCTGCGCGCGCGCACTCGCCCACACCTCGCGGGTTTGCGGGTTGTTGCACAGCGCGAGGTTGACCACCTCCAGCAAGTTGAGCGCGCCTGCCGGCATGGCTCCCGCGCAGGGGTCGCCGATCGCGCCGCCGAGGTGCAACGCGGGCTTGAGCGGCAGCGCGGCTTCCGTGCCGAACGGGTCGAGAGTCTCTTCGGCCAGCGCCAAGCCGCTCCAGAGGCAGAGCAGGGTGCAAATGCAACGTATCGAACGTATTGGATGAGGGCGCATGAACGGGAAATGGAGTTATCTTTATTTTCAGTATAGCGGCTCGATATTATCCAGCAATGCTTCTTTTGTAAGAAATTGTTTTCGCTTCGTGTCGCACTGATGTTGATCGCGTTGAATCGGCGGGTGCGACACTTTGTGGCTCCGGCATAACATGCGCTGTGCGCATATTAGCCTTCACCGTATACGATCTTTCATGGGCTTCAAGCCTATAGAAAGTCGGAATCCCCTTGTGGGGCAATATGCCGCACCAAGGGTGCGGCATATTGTCGCGCGACAATATGCCACATTCCCAAGTTGATTTTTCATTCATACAATCTGCCCGTTTTAATTTTTTGATAATAACTATTGTTTAGGGGGAGCAGGATGAAAGGGACACAGATATTCGCATTAAGCATGATCACACTGGCGGTCAGCCAGGCAGTGTATGCCGAGGTGGGCATGTTGCCGGAGGTGAATGTCACCTCCACGACGATCGACGACCGCTTCGATTCCAAGCGCGGTGAAGCCTCGAACATCAACATCATCAGCGGCAAGAAGGTGGATGAAGAGCACGGCAAGAACATCGTCGAGATACTCGAATCCATTCCGGGCGTGACCGCCGAAGTGCAGAGCGGCGATTCGGTGAAGATCATGCTGCGCGGCGTGGAAGCGCAGCGTTACATGGGCGAGAAACCCGGCGTCGCGATCGTGATTGACGGCGTGCCGGTGCAGGAACGCACCGGGCGCGTCAACATCGATCTGGACAACATTGAATCCATCAAGGTCATCAAGGGTGGCGCATCCTATCTGTTCGGCGAGGACGCGTTATCTGGCGCGGTGATCATTACCACCAAGCGCGGCGCGAAAATGGCGGGCGTGACCGCGAGCGCCGAAGCGGGTAGTTTCAACTACCACAAGGAACTGCTGCGCGCCGGTTTTTCCAAGGGCGATTGGGTCGGGCATGTGCAAGCCACAAAACGGAAAACGGACGGCTACCACGACCAGGGCGGCTCCTTTTCGGAATATCTGAACGGCAAGTTGCAATACCTGATCGACGAGAGCAGCGATATCGCATTCGGTTTTGAAAATTCCAGCCGCGCCAAGGACAGCCACGGCACGGTAAAGGGGGTGACAGCCGCAGCCCTCGATCCGAGGAGCTTTACTGGAGGCAAGGATTATGCCCGCATGTATGACGTTAATCTGGACAAGGCGAACGTCACCTACGCCAAGGATTTTGGCGCGGGCGGTAATTTGCTGGTGAATACTTATGTGTTCAAGGATCACACCTTCAGTTGGTCAAATCCGAACGGATTTCTGAGAGCTGCCGGAGGCGCATTGCTGAACGGCACCGCCGCTGCCAGCGATATGAGCACGATAAACGATGCCTACGTCAACGGCGGAGATACCAAGCAGGAGCAGAAAGGGCTGAAGGCAGAGTGGCGCAAGGGCGGCGAGCAGGTCGGCCTGATGGCGGGCCTGGATTTGCAGTCTTTCTCGGATCGTGCCGTCACCAAGAATTTGGTGACGTATTCGGCGCGCAGCACGGGGATCAACCCGGGCAACCCGCTGAATCTGGCAGGGGCGACGACTGTCGACAGTTTTTCCACCTCCGATACAAAAGCGCTGTATGGTGAATTCAAATGGCAGGCAACCGCTCCGCTGACCATTACCCTGAATGCGCGCCACGACAATATCGATACCGGGTACGAGAGCTTTATTCCGCTCACTGCTGCACAAATCTTGCAAGGTAGAACAACCACAGGCCAAAAGAGCTTCCGCGTCTGGTCGGAACGCGCCGGCCTGAACTACGCATTGCCGGCGGAACGTGAAATCTACGCGAATATTTCCAGCGGCTTCCGCGTGCCGACCGTCAGCCAGTTGTATGGCGGCAGCATCACGCCGACCGGCACGGTACTGGCTAACCCGAACCTGACCCCGGAAAAATCCTGGAACCAGGAAATCGGCCTGCGCGCCAAGAGCGAGCTGCTCGGCGTCGCGCTGGACA
>JAUYGW010000116.1 GCA_030690245.1 Gallionella sp.
CGTTTCCAGTCGATCACCAGCGCATAGGCCGACGCACCCGCCACAATCATCTTCGGCTTGTGCGCCGTCGCCAATGCCTGCACCTGGTCGTAATCGATTTCCTCTTTCTCGTTCAGGCCGTACTGGATGGCGTTATACAGCTTGCCGCTAGAACTGACTGACGCACCGTGCGTCAAATGTCCGCCATGCGCCAGTGACAGGCCGAGGATGGTGTCGCCGGGTTTCAACACCGACATATACACCGCCTGGTTTGCCTGCGAACCGGAATTCGGCTGCACATTGGCGTATTCCGCGCCGAACAGCGCCTTCACGCGGTCGATGGCCAGTTGCTCGGCCACATCCACATATTCGCAGCCGCCGTAATAGCGCTTGCCGGGATAGCCCTCGGCGTATTTATTGGTCAGCTTGCTGCCCTGCGCTTCCATCACCGCCGGGCTGGCGTAATTTTCCGAGGCGATCAGCTCGATGTGATCTTCCTGGCGGCGGTTTTCGTTCTGGATCGCTACCCACAATTCCGGATCGGTCTGGGCAATGGTATTTTTGCTGGAGAACATGGCGAATATTCCTAATAAATAATGAAAGCGGGAAAGCGGCAGATTTTACCATGTTGCAGGGATACTCTGTAGAGGCAAGGCTGGTCTTGTTCCGGGTATGGCGCCTGCGCGGCACCCTACGGTCATGCATTCGAAATAACGAGTCTTTAGGAAAACAGGTCTTCCTCCCTTACAATTGCGCTGCATCCAATGTGGATGAAACAAGAACCAAATAACTAGCAGGTTCGATTAAACAGGAGATTTGAATGGGCAAGCCAATAAAACACGTATTCGTCTGCACGCAATCCCGCCCGCCGGATCATCCGCGCGGCTCATGCGAAGAAAAAGGCAGCGCAGCCGTGTTGCAGGAGTTCATGCAGCAATTTGAGAAAAAACAGTTGTGGGGGCGCTACGCAGTGACCGGCAGCGGTTGTCTCGGCACTTGCGGCACCGGGCCCAGCGTGCTGGTCTATCCGGAAGGCGTGATGTACGGCGGGGTAAGCAAAGACGACGTGGCTGCAATCATCGAAGAACACCTGCTGGGCGGCAAACCGGTGGAAAGATTGAAAGTGCCCGAAGTGATTTGGGGCTGACAGCAGTTAGTCGCTAGTTAGCCACAACTGGTTTTCCAGCCAACGACTGGCGGGTTAACGTGAAACTCGCGCAGCGATTCGTTTGCCTGGCTTCGCCCCCTTCGCTTCGCTCTCCCCGCTTGCGGGATAACCAGCGACTTGGCTGCGGTCTTTGGCAGCTTAGTCGAATGGCTAGTTGTTTCATCCAGAGGATTGAGGAGAGGGAAACAGGCATGGCGAGTTTCATTATCAGGGGTGGCCGCTCGCCATACCCGTTAGGCACATTGCAGAATTTAAGATTCCGTTAAGAATAGTTTGCAAAACTGTCAAACGCTAACTGTTGGGTTTCGCAAGTCGAAGCCTTGCAAGTAGCGTTTTAACAATTACCTCTCTCCATTGTTAAGACCTTTGCCCCTGACCTTTCTGGTTGGGGGCATTTTTTTACAACAGCGCGCGCCCTACCGTCCCGCCACGGTCATGCCTTCCACCAGGATCGACCCGCACTGGCGCGAGCCTTGCACCAGAATGTCGTTGCCGACCGCAACGATGTTGCGGTACATGTCTTTCAGGTTTCCGGCGATGGTGATTTCCTGCACCGGATACTGGATCTCGCCGTGCTCCACCCAGAAGCCCGCCGCGCCGCGCGAGTAATCCCCGGTCACCGCGTTGACGCCGCTGCCCAGCAATTCAGTGACCAGCAGCCCGCGCGACATGGTTTTCAGCAGCCCGGCAAAATCGAGTTCGCCCCCCAGTTCACCGAGCCGCCCCCCCGACGCTTTCAGGATCAGGTTGTGGTTGCCGCCCGCATTGCCGGTAGAACGCATACCCAGCTTGCGCGCCGAATAATTGCCGAGGAAATAGCCGCGCAACACGCCATTTTCGACGATCGCGCGGCGTTGCACCCGCACGCCCTCGTCATCGAACGGGCTGGAGGCCAGGCCTTTGCGGATGTCCGGGATGTCTTCGATGTTGATATGCGGCCCAAAAACCGGCTTGTCCAGCTGATCGAGCAGGAACGAAGATTTGCGGTACAGACTGCCGCCGCTCACCGCGCCGACGAAACTGCCCAGCAGGCTCGATGCGATCGGCGCCTCGAACAGCACCGGCACCTGCATGGTATCGATCTGGCGCGCGTTCAGGCGGCGCACGGTACGTTCCGCCGCAATCCGCCCGAGTTGTTGCACATCCAGCAAATCCTTGGCATCGCGCGCCACGCTGTACCAGTAGTCGCGCTCCATCGCGTCGTCCTTGCCGGCGATCACCGCGCAACTGAGGCTGTGGCGCGAAGTTGGGTAACCGCCGATAAAGCCGAGGCTGTTGGCATGCACGAACTGCGCCTCATGCACATTCACCGTCGCGCCTTCCGAGTTGCTGATGCGTTTATCGGCATCCAGCGCCGCCTGTTCACACCGTTTGGCCAGCTCGATCGCATCATCCACCGGCAAATCCCACGGGTGGTACAAGTCCAGATCGGGGCAATCGCGCGCCAGCATGTCCGCCTCCGGCAAGCCCGAACAGTCGTCTATCGCGGTATAGCTGGCAATCGATAACGCCGCATCCACCGTGTCGCGCACCGCCTGCGGCGAAAAATCCGATGAGCTAGCATTACCGCGTTTCTGGCCAATATAGACGGTGATGCCCAGGCCTTTATCGCGGTTATATTCGATAGTTTCCACCTCGCCCTGGCGCACCGTGACGGCTTGGCCAAATCCTGCCGAAACTTCAGTGGCAGCGGCTGATGCGCCGCGCTGTTTGGCATAGTTCAGCATATCCTGGGCGATGTTGCGTAACGCATCGGCGGAATGAGAGAAACGCGGGTTGGCAGATACCGTGGAATTCATAAGCAAAGCGGATTATTGGCGAAAAGCGGTATCATAGCAGCATCGGCCTTCCACATTAAGGCCAGCCACATTGACTGTTATGAACACGCACAATAAAACCCCAAAAAACGAGCCGCTCTATATTCATCTGGGAGATGACGAGGATGAGGATGAGCACGACGTTGCCGAGGCATGCGATGCCGAGGAACACGATGATGACGGCGTAGAAGTCATCCGTCCCCAGGCACGCACCCCAAACAGCTCATCTACCCGGGGGCGCGGCCTGCGCAATCAACCCCAAGTCGTGGAAGATGAGGAGGAGCTGCCTCCGAGCAAGACCAAGATCAAAAAGCAGATGCACGAATTGCGCGACCTCGGCAAGGAATTGACCGAGCTGGGCAAGGATCAGATCGCGCAACTCGACATCCCCGAGAATTTGCGCGATGCGATCCGCGAGATGAAGAACATCAACAAGTTCGGCGCGCAGCGCCGCCAGATGCAATACATCGGCAAGCTGATGCGCGAAGTGGACACCGCTCCCATCCTTGCCAAGCTGGACGCATGGAAGGGAAAATCACAACATCACATCGCGTATATGCACCAACTGGAACGCTGGCGCGACCGCCTGATGGAAAACGACAGCGCGTTGACCGAGTTGCTCGCCGCTCATCCGCAAGCCGACGCGCAACGCTTGCGCACGCTGATCCGCAACGCGCAAAAGGAAATAGAGGCCGGGAAGCCTCCCAAGAATTACCGCGAAATTTTTCAGGTGTTGCGCGAGATCATCCCCGAACCAACGTGAGGCGGATCGCATAGACCGGAGGCTGGCTGGCCCTTACCGCACCAGAGGGCTGCGCCCCCCATATCAGTACCACCGCTCAGTCGGGTTTGAAGTCGTACGGATAGGTTTGCAGCACCGGCTTCATCAGCATATCCTCCTTGACGACGTGATCGGTTATCCAATCACTCAAGAAATGAGAATAATGCTCTGCCGCACCATCAGACCATATGCCATTCTTGGCTATCAATTCGGCTTTCATGTGCTGAAACTCCGTCAGCACATATTGGTGCTCCAGCTTGTTTTTGCCAAAAGGAAAATTGACCGTCTGAGCAATCTTTTCCTCGTTGATAAAATGAACATTTAAATAATGCTCGAGCTGTTCAAGTGCTTGTGGCAATGCAAAACCATCCCTCGCCTTGATCATGGTCTCCAAGCCGTTGACCATCACTATCAATTTTTTGTGATCGGCATCGATTGATGCATTCCCGACACTCAGATCATCCGTCCATTTTTGCATTGTGCCATCCTGTGATATATCCGCTCAAAGCTCGTTGCCGGTAAAACCGGGTCGCTTATGATTCTACCCCACTACCGAATGGCGGCATATATGCCGAATGGCCTATGTATTCCAGCTTGGCCGCACTGCCGCCGTCCATCACTCATCCGCCCAAAATGCCTGCGCCAGAAGCGTTACATCAGCAACCCTGCTAAACTGCGCGCCTGAATTTTAGAAGCCCAACTTTCCATGCTGATTACCGAATACCGACTGGAGCTCGCCATCCAGGCGCTGCGTGCCATCCTGCCGCTGGCGCACCCCGCCGACACCACGCTGCGCTATTTTTTCAAGGACGAGCGCATCGGCTCGAATGAACGTGAACTGGTCGCCGAGACCGTGTTCGGCGTATTGCGCCATCGCCTGCTGCTTGAAATCACCTGCGCCGGCAACGCTACCCCGCGCCGCATGGCGCTCGCCTGGCTGGTCAGGTTCGGCGGCTATAACCTGCGTGAAATTGAACCGGTATTGAAGCACGACGAGAAGGAATGGCTCTCCACGGTGAAGGGCGTGAAAGTCGATGACCTGCCGTTGCCGGTGCGGGCCGAACTGCCGGAATGGCTGGTGGAAAAAATGCATGCCTCCTATTCCGATGAAGACATTCTCGCCATCGGCCTGTCCATGCAGCAAGGCGCGCCGCTGGACATTCGCGTCAACACCCTGCTCGCCAAACGCGGCGATGTGCTGCAACTGCTGCACGATAAGAATATCGAAGCCGCCGCCACCCCCTACTCACCCGTCGGCATCCGCCTCAAGGAAAAAATCCCGCTGAATAAAGACGCGCTGTTCACCGAAGGCAAGATAGAAGTGCAGGACGAAGGCAGCCAGTTGCTCGGCTTCCTGCTCGCGCCGAA
>JAUYGW010000118.1 GCA_030690245.1 Gallionella sp.
CATGGCCCGCTCCTACAGAACGACCTACTTCTGCCTCCACGCTCCGCCGCTCTGCACCCACCAGCCCGGCTGGGCGCGCTGTATCCAGCGTTGCGCGAAGGTGCTGCGGATTTCCGCCTGCCATTCCGGATGGTTGTTGGCGTTGGCGATTTCGGCATACAGCGCATTGCGGTCATTGTTCTCGGCCGCCACCAGCGCGTTCACCGCCTGGCGTTGCGCCAGCGGCACGGCTCCGGCATCGCGCAGCGCCACCAGGCCGTCTGCCGTCAGGCCCACTGCGCCGCTGTTGTAGTGCCCGGCAAGCTGCGCATGGCGCGCCTGCATGCTCTGCTTGATGGCGTTCACGCCCGGTGTGTTGACTTCGAGGTCGGCGGCGGCGAATGCATTCAGCGCGGCAGTCAATGTGACTAACGCAACAATAAATCTAAGCACGGCGTTCATTTTGTCTCCTTCGCGGCGGGTTGGTTTGCGGCGGGCTGATCCGATTTCTGAATTTGCCACACTTCTTCGATGATCTTGTCCGCCGCTTTCTCGGCAGCCGCGGCGGGGAAGTAAATATTGATAGTCACGCAGGCGCTCAATGCGAATGCCGCCAGCGGCAAAGCTACCCAAACTTTTTTCATCACAACCCCTTTCATTTAACAACGGCCTGCATATTGCCCGTGTCACGCGCTTCAGGCGCGTAATCAACTCATCCCATGAAACGGCGCGATTGTAGCCCATCACGGTGGTTGCCGGAACGCTGCTATATTCGACTGCGGTATAGGCCCGGCGTTCCCATCATTCACCGGCCCGGAATGGAACAAGACTGTCCCATCCGGGCGCAGTGACAGTATCGGTAGCGCGTCGATTGATTCCATTGAAAAATGATTTTCGAAGGAATTATGTCTGCGCGAATCGCGTTTCTTGAATTGCCGGCTGCGGTAATGCCGGCGGTCATTTTTATTTGAATCTGGATTTGGCCGAATCAATTGCCGTGCCGATGGCATCCCATGCCATTTCCACACCTGCTTTCATATCTTCCCATGCACCTTCACCCGCGTTCTGCAGCTGCTCCAATTTGTTTCTGGCTTCGCTCCGCTTTGATCGGAGTTCTTCAATCTGCTTGTTGTATCCCGCGCGGATCTCTGCTTTGGACTGATCCGCCTTGGCTGCCAGCTTGTCGATTTCGGCGTTCCAGTGATCCAGCTTCGAGTGCATCTTCCGGACATATTCATCTTTGCTAGACATTTTGTTCTCCTTTCAGGTTGGTGATGACGGGCGTTCAGGCGGTGATGCGTGTGATGACGCGATCCAGCTTTTCCTCCACCTCGCCCACGCAGGCAGACAAGCTGTTAGTCGTTTCGTCGAGTGATTTTCGCAGTGATTGCTCCAGGCTTTCGCTGCGATTCATGAAGCTGGTCTGGATATCCTGGTTCGCTGTGTGCAAGCGGGCGAATTCAAGGGTGATTTGTTCACGCAGCTGGTCAATTCGTGAGTTCTCGGCGCCCTCCGCCAACTTGCGTAGCGCCGCGAGCTCGTGGGAATAGCGGCGTGCTTCCATCAGCATGGTGGTGCGCAGTATCAATGCGTAGCTGGTGAAGAGCGCCACGAACACCAGTGTGACACCCAGAAAAATCAGGCCGACGGGCCCCTGGGCTTCGAAGAACAGGAAGGACAGTAGCGTCGGTGTGGTCAGCGTATCCCAGTTTGCGAGCATAAACCCGCCCAGCAAAAATAACGCGATGATGATAACGGCCCCGATAAATTTCATGTAGATGCTCCTTATTTTTGCGGCGGGTTAAAGTTTGAATGGCAACTATTGCAAGGCGTTTTCATTTTACGACGGCCTGCATATTGCCCTGTGTCACGCGCTTCAGGCGCGTAATCAGTTCACCCCATGATACGGAGCGATTGTAGCCCATCACGGTGATTGCCGGAATGCCACCGCCCTTGATGATTGTATAAGCCCCGCCGTTGCCGTCATCCACGCCGCCCATCACGCACACGCCGTTGCGCAGCACGCAGCTCCAGCCGATGCGGTCGTAACCGAAATTCTCGAAGAAGCGCAGATAGCTGCGCTGGATCGCCGCCGCCGCGCCGGAGCCGCCCAGCGCGGAGATGTTCTGCACCGCTTTTTGACTGATCTTTCTGGGATAGTTTCCCGGGCTGCTGGCGAGGCGCGCATCGAAGCGCGCCGGCTGCCAGTCCTGCAACTCCAGGTTGTTCACGTCCACATCGATGCGCCCCTGCATGTTGCCGAACGAAAAAGTGCGCGTCAGCAGATCGAGGTCGAGTTCACGCATCGTCAGGTTACCGGACAGGCGCGGCGCGCGCCCGAACGGATCGGCCATTTTAAGCTGCGCCGCAGCCACCGTGCCGTCGAACACGTTGAACAGCAGCACGCCATCCACATTGATTTCATGGCCGTCGTAGCTGACCCTGGGAATGCTCCCTGCCAGGGTGCCGAGCATCTTCGGCCAGCCCGCCGCCTGGCTGAATTGTTCCATCGAAACCTGGCTGAGCGAGGCGGCGAATTCCCAACGCCACGCCGCATCCTTGCGATGCAGCCTGAAATCGCGCAGCTCGATCCCGCCGTCCAGCACCGGCAAAATACCCTGTGCCACGCCGAAATCCATGCCGCGCATCTCTACCGTCCACTGCCCGTTGCCTAGCGGCACGCCGAGCAGCGCGCCGCCGGCGAAGGCAATATTGGCGATGCGCGGCGCATCCGCCTGCCAATCGATCTCGCTGTTCACGCCTAACAGAGCGAAACGCCGTTCCGCGTCGGCGATGCCCGCATCGCGCAACACCAGGCGCAACGATTGCGTCGCGCCGTTGCGAAATTGCCAGTCCACATCGGCACGGCCGTACAAGTTCGATTCGGCCAGCGCACCCTTGTCCAGAAACGGCTTGATGTAATCAGAGAACAGTTTGTCCAGCGCGAGGCTGTCGCCATGTGCCGTGCATTCCGCCAGCGCACCCTGTTTCATGTCCCAGAGCGCGGCGAACTGCACGCGCCCTGCTTCCGGCAGGTCGACGATGGCCTGTTCGACCTTCAGTCGAGCGCCATCAAGGCTGCCTGAAGCGGAAATCCTGTGTCCGCCACGCAGATACAGCGGCTGCCAGAACAGCTCGCCGGATTGCCACGCGATATTGCCTTGCCAGTTCCAGAGGGCACCTTTGCGCTTGGCTGCAAATTTGACGGTTCCGCGCAGTTTTTCCGCCGCATGCAAGCCGCTGGCATCGCTGAATCCCGTATCGGTCATCTGTATGTCGGCATCGACCGCAGCCACGCCGGACGCGTCGCTGCTGATACGCAACGCGCCGCTCAACTTGCCCTCGGTGGGCAGCGGCATGGTTGCCGGAAGGAAAATCGCGAGTTGCTTGCCCGGCACATTGCGCAAAGCTGCCGAGGCTTGCCAGCTGCCCGTATCGAAGCGGTAATCGAATTCCAGTAACATGCCCGGCAGTTGCGCCAGGCTACCGCCGTGACAGCTCAGGCTTGCCGTGGAAAGCGCGAAGCCCGCGCAGCGGATATGCACGTTGCGCAGGCTGCGCTGCTGCACATGCAGTTCGGCGATGCGCAAATCCGCCGAGCCGTTTTCCGGCAAAGACAACGCGATGCCGCGCGCGGAAAAACCCGGCGCGACGATATCGGCAACGCTCAGGGAAAACTCGGCGGCACCAGCCGTAAATGAGAACGACAGCAACGCATACAGAGCGGTCTGTATGCACCAGCCGAGTTGTTTCCGGAAATGAGTCACTGCCCGGAGCATTCCATGCGCCCTATCCTGCCAGATTGCAGAACACAATTAGCCTCCCAATCGGGTAGGGGGCGGGGTTTCCCCCGCCGTCCTCCCACACCACCGGACGCGCGGTTCCGCATCCGGCGGTTCATTGAACACAGTCGTCGCATTGTATCAAGCAGCGACACCAGCCCTAAACGATCAAAGTATAGCTTCGGGAAGGCTTGGTTCATATGGCTTGCGCCACTGTTCCACCATGCACCCCGTTGATTGAAGGCCGAACGGAACGTCCGCTCTTCCGTCAATCCCGCCTTCATCAGGTTCATTGCGCGAGTATAAGGACGCTTCCACTGTCGCCATAGAATGCAGCGTAGTTTGTGTCTGAGCCAGCTACTAGCCATTCCACTAAGCCAGCAAGGTGGCAAGTGGCTGGTTATCTTCCACTGACGCGCTGCCGCGCCCTTGGCCGCATTGACCGTGAGCTTGAGCGTGTCCGATAGAAAAGCGTGGCCCCGGCGTTCCAGTTCCCTATCCAGTTCCGTCAGCAGGATGTTCGATAGCAGCGGACTTAATGGCCCGCCTTGCGGCGTGCCTTCCGTCCTCGGGGAGAGCGTAGCGAGGGGCCCGATCCCTTCTGCCATCATGCCCGCTTCGAGATACCGGCGGATGAGGCGATGTACTCGCCAGTCACTAATCTTCTTCGAGAGTTTCTCCATCAGCAGGTCGTGGTTGACCCGGTCGAAGAATTTAGCTCCGGCCGCTTCGCTTAACCTGCTTGAGCAGGTTAGCCTTCTCTGAAACTTCGTTTTCTCTAAATCCATGTCCACCATAACCCTGCGGCCTTCTGCGACATACCGCTTGGCCGCCTTGACCGCTTGATGTGCGTTCCTCCCCGGGTATGGCGCACCCACCTTCGCGCTTTTGCCTGTCGGATCTACGTTACGGCGTTCCGTGCAAGTTTCTGGCTTCGATGATTTGGCCACCTTACCCCGCCGTGCCGCCTCATATCCGCTTCCAGTTCGTCAGGCCAGCGCTTTGCCTTCGGCTGCATCCAGATTTGCAGTCGCCCGCGACACCCTTGCCGTTCAGCTAATTCTTCCCCTTGCAGGGCGAGTAGAGGACTTTTACCTCCAAGTAAGCGCGCCCTGGCGGGCGCACCAAAGAAAAAAGCCACTAGATTCAGTGGCTTATTTTCTGCGTCTTGGCGTCCCCAACGAGATTCGAACTCGTGTTACCGCCGTGAAAGGGCGATGTCCTAGGCCTCTAGACGATAGGGACTTTGATTTTTAAAGCTCTTTTGGTGGAGGTAAGCGGGATCGAACCGCTGACCTCTTGCATGCCATGCAAGCGCTCTCCCAGCTGAGCTATACCCCCGTACCTCGAAAGAGCGCGCATTATAGTGATGCGGTCGATGCTTGTAAAGCCAAAGCCTCTTCCAATATGAAATGAGTCTGAACTTGATTTGCCGGGCCGGTCGTTATGCGAGGCATGGTGATCCGCATGGGAGAAGCGAAGCTACAGACCTTGGAGCAGATATAGGCATTTTTGGACG
>JAUYGW010000123.1 GCA_030690245.1 Gallionella sp.
AGAGAAGATCCGCGCCGAGGCGCTTGCCGCGGTAGCCTTCCGCAAGCAGATCGCCGAAGCGGAGCTGGCGCGCGATACCGCGATGGCGCGCGCGGAGAACATGGCGAAGCTGCGCGCCGAGGAAGCGCGCAAGGCCGCCGAAGCGGAGCAGGAGCGCCTTCGTTGCGAAGCTCAGGCCGTTATTGCCGCGCGCAAGCGCAGCGAAACCGCCGAGCGCATGCGCCTGGAAGCGATACAACGCGAGCAGATCGAAACCGGATTGCTGGCGCAGCAACAGCGCCATTTCGATCAGGAGCATGAATTGCTGGCTCAGGCCGAGCAGCGCCAGATTGCTGCGGCGGAAGCGGAGCGGATCAGGCAGGCGCGTATCGATGCGGAGCGTCTATCAGTAGAGGCCGAGCAGGATAAGGTTGCAGCGGAACAGGCCGCGATGGATCGCGCCAGGGAGATCATCGAAGCGGTCAAGCGGCAGCATGAAGAAACTATGCTGATGGTTGCGGAGGCCGCCGAACAGCGTGCCGCCGAAGAACGGCGGGTTGTCGAGGCAGAGCAGGTGCGATTGCAAGCCGAGCAGGCCGCGCTGCGGGTCGCATCCGAGCGCGCCGCCATTGCGGAACAAGCCGGACAGCTTGCCCAGCGCCAGCATGAAGAAGAGCAAAAGCTGCTGGTGCAGCAGCAGGTGAAACTGGAGAACGAACAGCGGGTGCTGGCCGAGATCGAAATGCGCGTAAAGGCCGAAGCGCAAGCCAGCGCGGCTTTGGAAGAACGTGAAAGCGCCGAGCAGCGCGCCCGCGAAGCGGCGCAAACCAGAGCGATGCTGGTGCAGGAAGCAACGCTGACCGCGCGGCAGTGCGCCGAACTGGAAGAGCAGGAAAGTGTGCTGCTACGCGCGCAAATTGAACAGTCGCGCGCCGAAACCGCCGCGCTTCAAGCGACGGCGCGCTTGCGCAGGAACCGGAAAATGGTCCGGCTGGCGAAAGGCGCCGGGCTGGTTTCGGCCGTGGCGGCATTCGTTGGCCTTTCGCTGTCGGCGCTTCACACACAGGAAACAGTTCCCCCTGTGCCCTCAGCCGAAGTCAGCCAAGCCATCCGGCCTGTCATGGTGCAGGCGGATGAAAATGCGGCCGCTGCTCAGGCCGAACCGGCAACCGGGCAAGTTAAACCGGGAACATACCTGGTCATGGGCGATTTGAAGATGACCGACCGGCTCGGACAAAAAGATTGACTGAATAAAAATCTGTTCCAGCAGGTTTTATCCTGAAAAGTGTAATTGAGCCACGGATGAACACGGATTTACACAGATGAACAACGGCTTGTCTCTGATCACACCCAGACTGGCTGTGCGAAATGCCAACCCATCGTACGCAATGTTTTATCCGTGTTTATCCGTGCAAATCTGTGGCTAGCTGCGTTTTTTTGGTTTATTGGCCATCGCAGGCTTTTTAATAGACCATCAGTCCTTCAGCAACGCGCTGCGCAGTGCCTCCGTTTGCTCGGGTTGCGCGAGCGCTGCACCGCTGATCCAGAATATATCCTCGGCGCGGCTGCCCAGCGTGTTGATCTTGGCGCGGTGCAGGCGGATGTTGTGCCTGTCCAGAATCAGCGCGATGCGCGCGAGCAGGCCGGGGCGGTCTCCGGCAACCAGCGACAGCACGTACATGCCCTTGTTGTCCGGTTTGATCTCGGCCTCGGCGCTGATCGGGAAGTGCTTGAGCTGGCGGCTGACGCGCCCCGGTGCGGCGAGCACGATCGGCTTGGCCTGCGCAATCTGCTGCGCCAGCTCGAATTCGATATAAGTCATGATGTCGCGGTAGGCGGTGCCGCCGCGCGCGGCCTCCATGATCTGGAAGCTGTCCAGCGCGTAGCCGTGCCGCGGGGTGTGGATCTTGGCCTCGGCGATGGTGTAGTTCATGCGCGCGAAAAAATTACAGATGCGCGCGAACAGACCGCGCTGGTCGGGGCAATACACCATCACCTGCAAGCCTTCGCCGGCGCGGCTGATGCGCGCCTTCACGACGGGCCCGGCGGTGTTGACCTTGAAGGCCAGCAACCGGGTATGCCAGGCGATTTCCTGCGGGTCATGATCCAGAAAATAGCTGTCGTCGAGCTGCGCCCATAACAGCTGGTAGGCATCGGGCGTCAGCGCATAAAGGTTGAGTGCGTCGGCCGCCGCGCGGCGGATCTCCCCGAGCTGGTCGGCAACCTTGCCGTCGCTCAAATAGCGGCGCGTCTGCCAGAACAGGTCTTCCATCAGCTTGGCTTTCCAGGCGTTCCAGATTTCCGGG
>JAUYGW010000125.1 GCA_030690245.1 Gallionella sp.
CCAGCAGGGATCAGGACAAGCAGTCGATTGCAGTGCAACGTTGTTCACTGACGTTTTTTGTAGCACCAGGGAGTGGTAGTTCAGTTGGTTAGAATACCGGCCTGTCACGCCGGGGGTCGCGGGTTCGAGTCCCGTCCACTCCGCCAAATCAAGGCGAACGCAAGTTCGCCTTTTTCACATCTGCTTCTTTTAAATCAATAAACCGGTGTTATCGCTATGTTCGATTTTGTCCATGAAAAAAAGCGGCTGGTGCAGATCGTGCTGGCGCTCATCATCTTGCCGTTTGCATTCTGGGGAGTGGATTCATACAACCAATCCGGGAATACGGCAGAAGTGGCTGCTACGGTGAACGATGCAAAGATTTCCCAGCAAGAGTTTGAAAATGCGCTGCGACAACAGCAGAATCGTTTGCGCCAAATGCTGTGAGCAAATTTTGATGCGGCGCTGCTTGATGATCCCGAGATGAAACTTGCCGTGATGGACAATCTGGTTGCGCAGCGCTTGCTGGTTGAGCGCGCCAAGGCTGTCGGCCTGGCAGTCAGCGACGAGCAGATGGCCCAGGTTATCCAAAGTATTGAAGCGTTCCAGGATGACGGGAAGTTTGATAAAAAACGTTATGAAACTGCGCTGGCAAATCAGGATATGTCGCCGTTGATGTTTGAGGCGCGCCTACGTGGCGAGTTGCTCGGCCAGCAGATGCGCGATGCTTATGTGCAAAACGGGTTCGCCTCGAACGAGGTGACAGAAAATATTATCCGCCTGAACGAGCAACAACGGGTGGTGAGCGCGTCACCTATATCATTTGAGCCCTTTATGGCACAGGTGAAAGTGGACGAGGCTGCGTTGAATAAATATTACGAGCAAAATCAAAAAGAGTTTCAGGTCCAGGAACAGGCCAAAGTCGAGTATGTAAAGTTTTCGGTGGAAGATTTGCTGGCCAAGGTCGAGGTAAAAACTGAGGATATACGCAAGTATTACGACGAGCACCAGAGCGATTTTGGCACACCGGAAGAGCGCCAGGCGGCGCATATCCTGATTGCGGTAGCCGCCGCCGCGCCGCAAGCCGAACAGGATGCCGCCAGGGCAAAGGCCGAACAGTTGCTGCAACAGGCCAGAAAAAATCCCGCAGGATTTGCCGAACTGGCCAGGCAGAATTCGCAAGATCCCGGCTCCGCCGCGAATGGCGGCAGCCTTGGGTTTTTTGGTCGCGGCTTGATGGTCAAGCCATTTGATGATGCCGCCTTTGCGCTGAAGCAAGGCGAAATCAGCGGGTTGGTGAAATCGGATTTCGGCTATCACATCATCAAGCTGCTCGCGGTCAAACCCGCCAGGCTTTTGCCGTTTGGCGAGGCGCGCGAAGACATTATTAATAAACTGCGCCAGCAGAAAGCCGCCGATATGTTTGCAGAGCTGGCGGAGAAATTCAGCAATACCGTTTATGAGCAAAGCGATACACTGAAGCCGGCGGCCGATTTGGCTGGAGCGAAGATTGAACAGAGCGGATGGCTGGTTAAGGGCGTGGCTGCGGGCGAGCCCTGGACGGAAAAAATGCTGCAGGCGGTTTTTACCGATGAAACCGTGAAAAACAAGCGCAATACCGCTGCGGTTGAAGTGGCAGCCAATACGCTGGTTGCCGCGCGGATTCTGGAATACAAGCCAGCCGCCACGCGTGCGCTGGGCGAAGTGCAGGAAATAATCCGCCAGAAATTGTTGCATCAACTGGCACTTGAGTTGGCCGCCAAGCAGGGCAAAATGCTGCTGGAGCAATTGCAACGCGGCGATAAGCCCGCGCTGAACTGGACTGCTGCCCAGGCTGTCACCCGTGCGCAACATGGTTCGCTGGATAAGGAGCTGGTACGAAAAATATTCCAGGCGGACGCAGCCAAGCTGCCACGGTATGTCGGGGTGGAAACGGCACAAAACGGCTACATATTGCTGCGCATCGATGCCGTCAAGGAAGGCGATAAGCCTGACGATGCGAAGCGCGCCGGCTATGCGCAAAAACTGCGCCAGCTGTCGGGTGAGGAAATGTTCCGGGCTTATCTGGCCGATACCAGACAACAGGCGACTATCAAAGTGAATTTGCCTGCGACGGCGCCAAAGAATGAGACGGGGCAGCCCTGATTCCCTGTGAGGTATAACAACGCCACCCTCGGGTGGCGTTTCGTTTGTTGGCGGCAGTGCTGCTATGCCTCAGTTGTGCCCAAGGCGGTGGTGTTGAAGCCGCCGTCCACGTAGCTGATCTCGCCGGTGATGCCGCTGGCCAGGTCGCTGCACAGGAATGCGGCTGCATTGCCCACTTCCTCGATGGTTACATTGCGCTTGAGCGGCGCGTGCTTCTCGTTGTAGCTGAGTAATTTGCCGAAGTCGGCGATGCCGGCTGCGGCCAGCGTCTTGATCGGCCCGGCAGAGATACCGTTCACGCGTATCCCCTTGCGCCCGAGTTGCATCGCCAGGTAACGCACGCTGGCCTCCAGGCTGGCCTTGGCCATGCCCATTACATTGTAGTGCGGCATGGTGCGTACGGCGCCGAGATAGCTCAGCGTCAACAGCGCTGCATTACGCCCTTCCATCATCGGCAAAGCGGCTTTGGCCAGAGCCGGAAAGCTGTAGGCGCTGATGTCATGGGCGATGCGAAAAGCCTCGCGGCTGAGTCCATCCAGAAACTCGCCGTCCAGCGCCTCGCGCGGCGCGTAGGCAATAGAGTGAACAAAGCCGTCAAATCCATCCCAGTGTTTGCCCAGATCGACGAACAGTTGATTGATGTCATCATCGCTGCCGACGTCGCATTGGAAAACCAGCTCGCTATCAAACCCCTTAGCCATCTCCTCTACGCGACCACGCACCCGTTCACCCTGATAGGTGAAAGCGAGTTCCGCGCCTTCGCGGTGCATGGCTTGCGCGATGCCGTAGGCGATGGAGCGGTTGCTGATCATGCCGGTAATCAGAATGCGTTTATTAGCCAGAAATCCCATGCTGTTCCTCTATAAAATGCTCGATAAAAGGTGCGCGATTATAACTGCAAATGCATCCACCTGATTCAATCGTATATAATCCCACGCTGTTCAATTTCAGGTTTCCCCATTCATGCTGGAAGTCAGCAATCTTGCGTGCAGCCGAGGTGATCATCGCTTGTTTTCCGGA
>JAUYGW010000126.1 GCA_030690245.1 Gallionella sp.
CGTCATGTCCACGATCAGATCGCGGATCACCGGCAGGCCGGGCAGCGGGCGCAAGGTGACCGGTTCGCTCAGGCCGGACAGTGGCGTGATGCACGCCAGGCCGTTGCGCCCGTTGATGTTCATCGCATCCGAGCCGCACACTCCCTCGCGGCACGACTTGCGCACCGACAGGCTGTCGTCCTGTTCTTTTATCAATATAATGGCATCCAGCAACATCTTATCGCCCGCCTCGATGTTCAAGTCGTAGTCCTGCATGTACGGCGCGGCGTCGATATCGGGGTTGTAGCGGTAGATTTTGAATTTCATGTTATTCCTTAGTTTGTAGCCTGTAGCCGGTAGCTTGTAGCAAAAATCGGGGTGGCTACCCGCTACAAGCTACCAGCTCAATAAACCCGCGCCTTGAGCGGGAACGAATCCACCGTCAAAGGCTTGAGCCGCACCGGCTTGTATTCGAGGCGCTGCCCGTCGCGGAAATACAGGCTGTGCTTGAGCCAGTTCTGATCATCGCGCTGCGGGAAGTCGTCGCGCGCATGGGCGCCGCGGCTTTCCGTGCGCGCCGTTGCGGCGACCATGGTCGCCTGCGCGACCTCGATCAGGTTGTCCAGCTCCAGCGCCTCGATGCGCGCGGTGTTGAATACCTTGCTCTTGTCCTGAATCTCGGTATGCGCGACCCGCTCGGCGATCTGTTTGATTTGTTCCACCCCTTCGGCGAGCAGGCCCGGGAAGCGGAACACGCCGCAATGTTTCTGCATGGTCTTGCGCATCGCGTCGCCGACTTCTGCGACACGCTCACCGCTCTTCTGGTTTTCCAGCCGCGCCAGGCGCGCCAGGGAACGCTCGGCGGAGTCGGCAGGCAGGAGTTTGGGATGCGGGTGGCTTTGCAGGTCTTCGATGATTTGTCTGGCCGCTTCGCGCCCGAACACCAGCAAATCCAGCAGCGAATTGCAGCCCAGACGGTTCGCGCCATGCACCGACACGCAGGCGCATTCGCCCGCCGCATACAGTCCGTGCACCACCTCTTCCGGCCCGTGATGATAGGGCGCGATGACCTGGCCGTGATAGTTGGCGGGAATGCCGCCCATCATGTAATGCGCGGTCGGCACGACCGGGATCGGGTCTTTGGCCGGATCTACGTGGGCGAATTTCAGCGCGATTTCGCGGATGCCGGGCAGGCGCTGCTTGATCACATCGTCGCCGAGATGATCCAGCTTGAGCAGGATGTGGTCGCCGTGCGGGCCGCAGCCGCGCCCTTCGTTGATCTCCACGGTGATCGCGCGCGACACCACGTCGCGGCTGGCCAGGTCTTTGGCGTTCGGCGCGTATTTCGGCATGAAGCGCTCGCCGTCCTTGTTCACCAGATAGCCGCCCTCGCCGCGCACCCCCTCGGAGATCAGCACCCCCGCACCGTACACGCCGGTCGGATGAAACTGGAAGAACTCCATGTCTTCCAGCGGAATCCCGGCGCGCGCCGCCATGCCCAGCCCGTCGCCGGTGTTGATATAGGCGTTGGTGCTGGATTGGAAGATGCGCCCCGCACCGCCGGTGGCGAGCAATGTGGCGCGCGCCTGGAACAGCATCACTTCGCCGGTTTCGATTTCCATCGCGGTCACGCCGAGCACGTCTCCGTCTTGGTCGCGGATCAGGTCGAGCGCCATCCACTCGATGAAGAAATGCGTGTTGGCTTTCACGTTCTGCTGGTACAGCGTGTGCAGCAGCGCATGGCCGGTGCGGTCGGCCGCCGCGCAGGCGCGCTCCACCGGCGTCTTGCCGTAGTCCTGCATATGCCCGCCGAACGGGCGCTGGTAAATCTTGCCGCTGTCGAGCCGGTCGAACGGCATGCCAAAATGCTCCAGCTCGTACACCACCTCCGGCGCGGCGCGGCACATGAACTCGATGGCGTCCTGGTCGCCGAGATAATCCGAGCCTTTCACCGTGTCGTACATGTGCCAGTGCCAGCTATCCTTGCCGACATTGCCCAGCGACGCGGCGATGCCGCCCTGCGCCGCGACGGTGTGCGAGCGGGTCGGAAACACCTTGGACAGCACCGCCACTTTCAACCCGGCCTGCGCCAGCTGCAACGCCGCACGCATCCCGGAGCCGCCCGCACCGACCACTACCACATCGAAAGTTCTTTTCGTCACTGCCATTTTATTTCCCTTAATTCCATGTTCCCGGTTCAAACGGGAGGGGTTAAAACCCCCACAATATTTGCACCGCCCAGATCGCATAAAGCAGCGAAACCAGAATCGCCAGCACATGAATGGCCAGACGTACGCCGGCCGGTTTGACGTAATCCATCACGATGTCGCGCATGCCGATCCACGCGTGATAGAACACGCTCAGCAGAAACAGCAGGGTGAAGGTGCGCATCGGCTGGCCTGAAAACAAGTCCGTCCAGACGCCATAATTCAACTGGGGTTGCAGCAGCAGATAACCGGCCAGCGCCACGCTGTACAGCGCCATCACCACCGCCGTGATGCGCTGGATCAACCAGTCGCGCAGCCCGTAATGCGCGCCCGTCACTACACGGTTTACCATAGCTTTGCCCCAAGCAAAACGGTCAACACCAGGCTCACCGTCAGCACCGCTTTGCTGCTCGCTCGCGCCTGCGCCAGTTTCACGCCGTAATCCAGGTCGATCGCCAGATAACGCAGCCCGGCGCAGAAATGATGCAGGAACGCCCACAACAAGCCGAGCAACATCAGCTTCACCAGCGGATGCGCCAGTACGGCAAGCAACTGTGTGTAAGTCTCGATGGAGCGCAGGCTGTATTGCAACATCAGCAACAACAGCGGCAGTGCCAGAAACAGCAATAAGCCGCTGATGCGGTGGAGAACAGAAACAAAACCGGGGAGCGGTAATTTGATGAGATGCAAGGCGAGGTGTTTAGGGCGTTGTTTATTCATTACTGATCCCTGCCATGACGTAATGCCGATTTGCGCAATGCTACACCTTTTGCATGGCGCGAGAAAATCAAAACAATTATGATGCGGGTTTATTCGCCCCAGATATTTGTCCAGAGGAAGGAAACATGAAAGCACCCATCCGCATCACCATCACCGGCGCCGCCGGACAAATCGGCTACGCTGCGCTGTTTCGTATCGCCAACGGCGACATGCTGGGGCACGACCAGCCGGTCATCCTGCAATTGCTGGATTTACAGCAGGCGCAGACGATGCTGCACGGCGTGATGATGGAACTGGAGGACTGCGCCTTTCCGCTGCTGCAACAGATCATCATCACCGAGGACCCGAAAGTCGCGTTCCGGGACACCGAAATCGCCCTGCTGATCGGCGCAAGGCCGCGCAGCAAGGGCATGGAGCGCAAAGACCTGCTCGAAGCCAACGGCGCGATTTTCTCCGCGCAAGGCAAGCTGCTCAACGAATATGCGGCACGCCATGTCAAGGTGCTGGTGGTGGGTAATCCCGCCAACACCAACGCGCTGATCACGATGAAGAACGCCCCCGATCTCGATCCGCGCAACTTCACCTCGATGATGCGCCTCGACCACAATCGCTCCGTCGCGCAAGTCGCACAAAAACTGTTCCAGCCGATCCACGACATCAAGAAAATGATCGTCTGGGGCAACCACTCCGGCACGCAATATCCCGATCTCGATCATGCGGAAATTCGCGGCACGCTGGTGCGGGACATGCTGGCGGATCAGGGTTGGGTGGAGCGCGAATTCATCCCCACCGTGCAGAAGCGCGGCGCGGCGGTCATCGAAGCGCGCGGCCTGTCCAGTGCGGCGAGTGCCGCGAATGCGGCCATCTCGCATATCCACGACTGGATGCTCAGCGTGCACCACAATAACTGGGTGTCCATGGGCGTGCCGTCCGATGGCAGCTACGGTATTCCCGAAGGCGTAATCTACGGCTTTCCGGTGCGGTGCAAACAGGGCGAATATCACATCGTGCAAGACCTGCCGCTCAACGAACAGGAACGTGAGCGCATGGATTACAGCTACCGCGAACTGGTCGAAGAACGCGAGCACGTGAAGCATTTGCTGGGGTAAGGATGGCAGGTGGAAAATCGCCTCGGCTAGCCCTCACAAGCAAAAAACTTACACGGCAGATGCAACCAAATCAGGCTATCCACTGTCCGACCTTTTCGATGCGCTGCATCGGGTGAGTCTTGCCCGGCCATCCCTCAGGGCCCCCAAGGTCAGGCTTTCCGCCCTGCCAACCGGCGGGGCTGCTTTTTAACGAATCAAAGCATGGAGAAGTATGAATGGCTCTATCTATTACCGATGATTGCATCAATTGCGGCCTTTGCGAGACGGAATGCCCGACCGGTGCAATATCCGAAGGCGATTATGTTTATGAAATCGACCCCGACAAATGCAACGAGTGCGTAGGCTACTTTGACCAGCCGCGCTGCGTCATTGTAGGCCCGGTGGATTGTTTTCTGGATGCCAACGGCAAGCCGTTTCGTTTGCCGCTCCCGTAAGAGCTTCGACTTTCCCTTTGAAAAATTCAAGCCATAGTTTAATTGGAACGCGGGCTTCCAG
>JAUYGW010000163.1 GCA_030690245.1 Gallionella sp.
CCCGCTATATCGGCCGCCACGGCACGAAACGGGTAGCCAAGGCCGCGCTGATCGCCGCCGTTCCGCCGCTGATGCTGAAAACGGCGGCTAATCCCGGCGGGTTGCCGATTGAAAAGTTTAACGAAATTCGCCACGCTTGCCTCGCCGACCGCTCGCAGTTCTACCGGGATCTCGCCAGCGGCCCGTTCTTCGGCGCCAACCGGCCCGGCGCCAAGGTTTCGCAGGGCATGATCGACACCTTCTGGCATCAAGGAGTAATGGCCGGTCACAAGAACACCTTCGACTGCATCAAGGCGTTCTCAGAAACGGATTTCACCGAAGACCTGAAGAAGTTTGACGTGCCGACGCTGATTATTCATGGCGACGATGACCAGATCGTGCCGATCGGTGCCGCGGCTCTCCGCTCAGCGAAGCTGGTCAGGAATGCGACCCTGAAGATTTACGCGGGCGCGCCACACGGCCTCGCGGACACGCACAAAGACCAGCTCAACGCCGATCTGCTGGAATTTCTTAAGGCCTGAGGTCGCTTTGCCGCCACCGGTATTGGACCGTACCGGTCGGACGGGTCGCAAGCGGCGCACCGCTGAAGGAGAGTACCCAAGGCACCGCGGAGGCAAAAACAAAAAACCCGCCTGAGCGGGTTTTTCTTTGTACTGCGAAGCCGGGCCGAATTACTTCAGCTTGGTTTCCTTGTACATGACATGCTTGCGTACCTTGGGGTCGAACTTCTTCATTTCGATCTTTCCCGGTGTGGTGCGCTTGTTCTTGGTCGTAGTGTAAAAATGACCGGTGCCGGCACTGGATTCAAGTTTGATCTTTTCGCGCATTTTCCAGTCTCCTTAAACGTTCACGCCACGGGCGCGAATCTCGAACAACACTGCGTCGATACCATTCTTGTCGATGGTGCGGAGCGCTGCATTGGTCAAGCGCAAGCTGACCCAGCGATTTTCGCTTTCAACCCAGAAGCGGCGACGTTGCAGATTAGGCAAGAAACGACGCTTGGTTTTGTTATTTGCATGGGAAACATTGTTCCCAGTCATCGGGCCTTTTCCCGTCACTTGACAGACACGTGCCATAGTTCTACTCCAACCGATTTTCAAAAGAGCGCGGATTCTACCGAATGAATCCGGAATGTTCAACCTGAATTTTGTATTTCCGCTATTTCCCGGCTTGTAACAATCCTGTCATACAAACGCCCTAACATGCGCCCCGCATCAAAGCGTTGCCGGCTTAACCCGGTTGGCGGCAACACCGGCTGCAACAAACACATCATGGAGGCACTATGAACTGCAAACTCAGACAATTCGTCATCGGCATCGCGGCTACCGCTGCGCTGGCTTGCGCCGGCGCGAGCCAGGCAGCCGGCATCACCGGCGCGGGCGCGACCTTCCCCTACCCGATCTATGCCAAGTGGGCCGAAGCGTATAAGGCGCAAGGCGGCGTAAACATGAATTACCAGTCCATCGGCTCCGGTGGCGGCATCAAGCAGATCACCGCCAAGACCGTGGATTTCGGCGCGTCCGACATGCCGCTCAAACCGGAAGAACTCGACAAGAACGGCCTGATGCAGTTTCCGACGGTGATCGGCGGCGTGGTTCCGGTGGTCAATATAAAGGACATCGGCGCAGGCCAATTGAAAATGGATGGCGTGACGCTGGCGAATATCTATCTGGGCAAGATCACCAAATGGAATGACCCCGCGCTGGTGGCGCTGAACAAGGACCTCAAGCTGCCCGCCGACAATATCACGGTGGTGCATCGTTCGGACGGTTCCGGCACCACCTTCATCTTCACCAACTATTTGTCCAAAGTCAGCGCCGAATGGAAATCCGCCGTGGGTGAAAGCACCGCAGTTTCCTGGAAAGCCGGGATCGGCGGAAAAGGCAACGAAGGCGTGGCTGCCAACGTGCAACGCATGAAGAACACCATCGGCTACGTGGAATATGCCTACGCGCTGCAAAACAAGATGAACACCGTGCAGATGAAGAATCGCGACGGCCAGTTCGTCAAGCCGGAGGACAACAGCTTCAAGGCTGCCGCCGCCGGCGCGCAATGGGACAAGGCACCGGGTTTCTACAAGATCCTGACCGATGAGGCGGGCAAGGGAAGCTGGCCGATCAGCGGCGCGACTTTCGTCCTGATGCACAAGGTGCAGGAAAAGCCGGAAACCGGCAAGGAAGTGCTGAAATTCTTTGACTGGACTTATAACAAGGGCGGCAAACTGGCTTCAGACCTGGATTACGTGCCGCTGCCGGAAAATGTCGTCAAACTGATTCGTGCCGCATGGAAAACGCAAATCAAGGACGCAACCGGCAAGGCCTTGGTGCAATAAAGCGGCATTCTCAAGCTATAATTGCGGGGGCTCTCGCCTCCGCTATTTTTTATTGACGAACTCAAATTATGCCGATGTTTTTACGCGAAGCCAGCCTTAAACGGCACACCGTACTGGACCTGTTGTTCCGCAACCTGACGCGCGTCTCAGCATTTGGCGTGCTGGTTTTGCTCGCCGCCATCATCGGCTCGCTGGTGGTGGGCAGCATGCCCACCATCCGTGCGTTTGGCTTCGGCTTCCTGACCAGTTCCGATTGGGATCCGGTCAACGATCAATTCGGCGCGCTGATTCCGATCGTCGGCACATTGGTCACCTCCGCCATCGCGCTGCTGATCGCCATTCCGGTCAGCTTCGGCATCGCCATTTTCCTGACCGAACTGTCGCCGCGCGTCCTGCGCCGCCCGCTCGGTGTCGCCATCGAATTGCTGGCGGGAATTCCCAGCATCATCTACGGCATGTGGGGGCTGTTCGTGTTCGCGCCGCTGTTTGCCGAACATGTCGAGCCCTGGCTTAACGACCATATCGGGGCGATGCCGTATATCGGCCCGTTCTTCTCCGGCCCGCCGATGGGCATCGGCATGCTGGCCGCCGGGATCATTCTCGCCATCATGGTGATCCCGTTTATCGCGTCGGTGATGCGCGACGTGTTTGAAGTGGTGCCTACCCTACTGAAGGAATCGGCCTACGGCCTGGGTGCGACCACCTGGGAAGTCATGTGGAAAGTCGTGCTGCCCTACACCAAGATCGGTGTGGTCGGCGGCATCATGCTGGGGCTGGGGCGCGCGCTAGGCGAAACCATGGCCGTCACCTTCGTCATCGGCAATGCGCACGAACTGAGCAAATCCTTATTGATGCCGGGCAACAGCATTGCCTCGGCGCTCGCCAACGAATTCACCGAGGCCTACGGGGAGCTCTATACCTCCGCGCTGATCGAGCTCGGCCTGATCCTGTTCTTCATCACCTTCGTGGTCCTGTCGCTCGCGCGCTACATGCTCTACAAGCTCGGCCAGCGCGAAGGGCAGGCTACCTGATCATGCTGAGCCTCTATACGCGCCGCCGCATCATCAACGCCATAGGCCTCGCCATCTCGATGCTGGCCATGGCATTCGGCCTGTTCTGGCTGTGCTGGATTCTATGGACGCTGCTGGAGCATGGGCTACCTGCACTCACTCCGCTGGTGTTCACACAGATGACCCCGCCGCCGGGCAGCGGCGGCGGACTGCTCAATGCCATTGCCGGCAGCCTGGCAATGACGCTGGTCGGCACGCTGATCGGCACGCCCATCGGCATTCTGGCCGGCACCTATCTGGCCGAATTCGGCCAGCGCGGCTGGCTCGCCCCGGTCACGCGTTTCATCAACGACGTGCTGCTTTCCGCGCCGTCCATTGTGATCGGCTTGTTCGTGTACGAAGTTTATGTCGTTCACGTCAAGCATTTTTCCGGCTGGGCGGGCGCATTGGCGTTGTCGATCATCGTCATTCCCATCGTGATCCGCACCACCGAAAACATGTTGCGCCTGGTGCCGACCACGCTGCGCGAGGCGGCTGCGGCGCTCGGCGCGCCGCAATGGAAAATCATCAACTTCATCACCCTGCGCGCCGCGCGCGCCGGGATCATCACCGGCGTGATGCTGGCGATCGCGCGCATCAGCGGCGAAACCGCGCCGCTGCTGTTCACCGCACTGAACAACCAGTTCTGGAGCAGCAACATGAACCAGCCGATGGCAAACTTGCCGGTGGTGATTTTCCAGTTCGCCATGAGCCCTTATGAAGACTGGCAAAAATTGGCATGGGCCGGCGCGCTGCTGATTACCCTGAGCGTGCTGACACTCAACATCCTGGCGCGCGTACTGTTCCGGCAAAAGGCCGCCTCTCATTAACAAGGTTCGCAAATGACTGCCGAAAACATCGCCAATCCAAAAACAACCGCCCCGAAGATCATCGTCAGGGATCTTAATTTTTATTACGGGGACTTCCGCGCGCTCAAGGACATCAACCTGAGCATCACCGAGAAGATGGTGACCGCCTTCATCGGCCCGTCCGGTTGCGGAAAGTCCACTTTGCTGCGCACCTTTAACCGCATGTATCAGCTCTACCCCAAGCAGAAGGCCACCGGGGAAATCCTGCTGGACGGCGCGAACATTCTCGACAAGAAGCAGGATCTGAACATGCTGCGCGCCAAGATCGGCATGGTGTTCCAGAAGCC
>JAUYGW010000171.1 GCA_030690245.1 Gallionella sp.
TCCATAAATGGAGCGTCAACAATAACTAATTGCCAAATTGGTAGTTACCCTTCTGTTGATAATTTTGGTAACAAGACATGTAAGAGCATCCCAACATCCTCATTACCAACAAACCCTCAATATTTTCCATCTCTAACCACCAGTCTCAGCCCTACTGATGCCGGAGCAGAAGCCAGACTAAAAGAGATGCAACGCCAACTGGAGCAATTGGAACTGGAAAAAGAGATTGCTCAAGAAGCAGCAGATGAAGCGAGGGAGGAAGCAGAAGATAGTGCTGAACAGGCAAGGAAAGAAGCTGAGGGTAGAGCAGAACAAGCAAGGCAAGAGGCTGAAGATAGAGCTTTTCAATTAGAAAAAGCAGAAAAAATCAAAGGGGCAAGCAGCAGAAATTTAACCTATGCATTGTTGAGTCTGCTTGTTATCGGATTGGCCTTTTATAAAGTTGTGAAAGACAAAAAACAATCTCAGGAGGGTAAGTTGAAAGCTAATGAAAAAGTAGGGGTTTGCATTGCACTTGTAGGAATCATGATTGCTATAGCTAGCTTGGTTATATCTGGCCCATGGTTCGACCAGCATGACATTTGGCAGAATATTATAGGGGGATATCCTTTCGAGGGCGTATCGTTTAGCCTTGGGTTTGGATTGATATATGTTAAATATGTCCTATTAGCTTGCGTCGCATTAATTTTTTATGGCATTACGATTTACTTAGAAATATTTAAAGCCCCCCCGGCTCTGCTAGCTATGTTTGAAGATGTCTAATACCCCCTGTGTTGGAAACTAGTAGAGCCGCCGCCTTTGCTTGAAGTGATGAAGTCGGCTTTTGTAGATGTCGACGATCTGGTTTGTGTCGCAAGGAGATGGCCAACATTGCAAAATTAGCGCCAGAAACCGGCTACTCGCAATTTTGTATTTTGACCGCCAAGAAGTGGCTATTCGCCAGCAACTGGTATGTGCCGGAGGAGCTGAAGTTGAGCCAGGCATTGCCTGTCAGAATAATTCGAAACTGCTGTATTTGATTTGAAGTATATTGTCCGCTGGGTTGGCAACATCATCATGTTTTACGCCGATGCTGGAGCCAACTAATCTGCGTAGCGAGCAGGGAACGTCTCGGGTGTTACGCATCTGACATTTTTCCTGCCTGAAAAACATCTGAATCATTTCTTAAGGAGGTGCAATCATGCCGCTTCTATTTTCAAAGACCACTTTAGGCCAACTCACGCTGCAGAATCGCCTGGTCATGTCGCCGATGACGCGCAACCGCGCCATCGGCAATATCCCGAACGAACTCATGGCGGAGTATTACGCGCAGCGGGCGACCGCCGGCCTGATCATTACCGAAGGCACGTCGCCGTCTCCCAACGGGCTAGGTTACGCGCGCATACCGGGAGTGTTTTCGGCGGCGCAGGTGGCGGGGTGGCAGCGCGTTACCGATGCGGTTCACGCGCAGGGTGCGAAGATGTTCATGCAGCTCATGCACACCGGGCGCATCGGCCATGAACTCAATCTGCCTGCGGGCGCGCGCGTGCTGGCACCGTCCGCAGTGGCGGCCGCCGGCGAGATATTCACCGATGCCGAGGGGATGAAGCCGAATGCGCTGCCGCAGGAGATGACCGGGGCGGACATCAAGGCCACCATAGAAGAATTCGTGCAGGCCGCGCAGAATGCCGTGGCGGCGGGATGCGATGGCGTCGAATTGCATGGGGCGAACGGTTATCTGCTCGAACAGTTCATCCGCCCGAACTCGAACCGGCGCACGGACCGCTACGGCGGCTCGATCGAAAACCGGGCGCGCTTCGTGCTGGAGGTCGTCGAGGCGGTCATCGTCGCGATCGGCAAGGACAAGGTCGGCATCCGCCTGTCGCCGTTCGGCGTGTTCAACGACATGCCGCTGTACGACGCGATGGAGGCGGATTACACCTGGCTGGCGCAACAGCTCGATATGCGCGGGCTGGTCTATATCCACCTCGTCGATCATTCGGCGATGGGCGCACCGCCGGTGCCCGATTCGATCAAGGCGGCGTTCCGCAGCGCATTCAAGGGCGCGCTGATCCTCTCCGGCGGCTACGACGCCGCGCGCGCCGAGAGCGATCTGGACGCGGGCAAATGCAATCTGGTCGCCGTGGGGCGGCCGTTCCTCGCCAACCCGGATCTGGTGGCGCGGTGGAAAGCCGGTGCGGCGCTGAATGCGCCCGACTTCAATACGTTCTATACGCCGGGGCCGAAGGGGTATACCGATTACCCGGAGATGGGTTGATCCGGAACCGCAATTAGCCACGGATGCACACGGATTGTCACTGATAAAACAATAAATTACGAGAAAGTTATCATTTGTCCGGATGATGTTCAGAAAAAGGAAATCACCCCGCAATAATCCGTGTACATCTGTGTTTATCCGTGACTGGACTGCTTTTCCAGGACGATGATTTGAAGGGTGGGGCGGCGATGCCTATTCTGCCGGCTTTTGTTTCCGTGTAACTCTCAATAGGCCAGCGTAAAACTGACGCGCTCGTAATCGATCCCGCGTTCCACGCTGAACCCCATTTTCACATTCTTTTTTTCGCCGTTCTGATGCAGGATTTCCACCACGCGATCCGGCTGGAACCAGTCGCGCGGGATGATCAGGCTGGCGGGAGCGTTGAGCGCCGCAACGGCGGGCAACAGGAATGCCGGAACGTATTTTTCCGATACCGTCTGGTTCACGCCGGTGGCGCGCATGCTAACCGCCTCGGCAGAACCGGGCAGGTAGCGCACCCCGATCTGCAATTGTCCGGCGCGCGTTACGTTCGCCCATGCCGTGGTTCCCAGCATGAAGACTTCCGCGTCGCTGGGGCGCAACGCAACCAGCTGGTTGTAGCTTAACCGCCCGCCGAACGTGTCCTCGCGCGTCAGGCGCGCTCCCGAGATGCTTTCGTTATCGAATTTCCAGGTCTCCAGCGGGTAGCCCATTTCCAGCAGCTCCTTGTTGTGCGCGTCCTGCAGCACACGACCGAAGGCTTCGATCTGCTTGCGCGCCGTGTTGCCCAGGGTGTTATCCCGCCCGGGTTGCCTGAACGGTTTGCCGGACAGGTGCGCGTAAATACCCTCCAGTTTGTAGCAAAGCTGCGCATGTAGCGCGACCGGCTGGCGCTCGCCGAAACGCGTGCTGTGATCCTCGCACCAGCACTGATGCAGGAAAGTGAGGAACTCGATGCAGTCGTTGCTGTTGCGGTGCTCGCACAGGTTGACCTGTCGCGGGGTCTGGCCTTGTTGCAGCAGGATGGTCTTTACGCGCAGCAGTTTGCTCAATGGCACCATCGCCAGGTAGCGCATGGTGGCGCTATGGACAACATGCTTGACCGGCTGCAACCCGCGCGTGCTGGACAGGTCTGTCGCGAGCGGCTGGGCATCTCCCTTGCTGACGGTATAGCTGCGCTCTACCGTCACCGTGCCGCTCCATTGCGTCAGCCAGTTATCCAGCAGTTGCAGTTGCGAGCGGGTAAGCTCTGCCGGGTGCGCATAGCAGGCCAGCAAGGTTTTCACATAGATGCCGCGGCAACTGCTGCGCGGGTATTTCTGGTTCAGCGGATCGTTTACCTCGGCCGACTCGAAATTCTGTTCTTCGGCGAAGGCATACAACTCATGCAGTTGGTTCCACAATTTTGCATCGAATTCGTAGCCGGTGCGCAGGTGCTCTAAAATTTCCAGCCCGCTGTACAGCAGGCAGCGCTGGCACAGCAAGGCGCCCTGTTTTACGAGTTGCTTGTCTCCGGCGATATAGTCTTGCAGGCAGCGCTGGTAGCCCAGCACCATGCCCTGCCAGAGCTGCACGATCGCAATGAACACCATCAGCTCGCTTTCATTCAGCGGCAATGGTTTGGCGATGAGTTTTTTGGCGTAATCGTCCTGTACGTAGCCGACGGTCTCGCGCAGCAGCTCCATTGTATTCAGCCGTTCCAGGCCGCGCATCGGATAGCGGTTGAGCTCGTTGATCTGGGTGAACAGCAGGCTATGCGCCAGTTGCAAATTGGTCAGTTGCAGTTGCCCCAGCCATTTTGCGCAACTCGCCGCGTCCTTGAAAAGCGGATTGGCGCGGTCGTCAGTCGGTTCGAGCGGAAGTGTCAGCATGGCTTAATATGGTTGCAGGCCGACACTTTTCACGAGGCGCGCTTCCCGGTCAAGTGTAGGGGCGTATGGCAATACGCCCTTTTTCAATACGCCACCAAGGGCGTATTGCCATACGCCCCTACAACAACACACGTTCAATGCCACCGTGGTTGGCGTTATTGACATAATTCTCCAGCCAGTTTTCACCGAGCAGGTGCCGGGCCATTTCGATGACGATGTATTCCGAGGTGGTGCCGCTGTCATCGTTGTAGCGCGACAAACCCTGATGGCAGGCCGGGCAGGAGGTGAGGATCTTGACTTCGCCGGCAAAGCCGTCGGCGCGCAGCGCGTCGGCGCCCTTGCGCATTTCTTCCTCCTTGCGGAAGCGCACCTGGGTCGCGATCTGCGGCACCGACACGCCGAAACTGCCGGCTTCGCCGCAGCAGCGGTCATTGAGCGGCACGTCGACCCCCATCAATTCGCTGGCCACCTTGAGCGGCTGGTAGGTCTTCATCGGCGAGTGGCAAGGGTCGTGGTACATGTAGCGCGCCCCGGTGGGCTGCTCCAGCTTCACGCCTTTTTCCAGCAGGTACTCGTGGATATCGAGCAGGCGGCAGCCGGGGAAGATCTTGTCGAACTGGTATTTCAGCAATTGGTCCATGCAGGTGCCGCACGACACGATCACCGTCTTGATGTCGAGATAGTTCAGCGTGTTCGCGACGCGATGGAACAGCACGCGGTTGTCGGTGGTGATCTGGTTGGCCACGTCGCCCTGTCCCGAGGCATTTTGCGGATAGCCGCAGCACAGGTAGCCGGGCGGCAGCACGGTGATCGCGCCGAGCTCATACAGCATCGCCTGCGTCGCCAGCCCGACCTGGCCGAACAACCGCTCCGAGCCGCAGCCGGGGAAGTAGAACACCGCCTCGGAATCCTCATTCAGCTTACGCGGGTTGCGGATGATCGGCACGATGCTGCTGTCCTCGATGTCGAGCAGCGCGCGCGAGGTCTTCTTGGGCAGGTTGCCCGGCATCGGCTTGTTGATGAAGTGGATCACCTGCGCGCGGACGAGCGGTAAAACCAGCGGCGCGCCGCCGACAGTGGCCGGCGGATGTTTGGTCTGGCTGTTCAGCAAGCCGAGATGTTTGGCGACGCGGTAACCGGTGCGCTGTGCCTTGTAGCCAAATTCGATCATCGTCTTGCGGATCAGCTTGATGGTGGTCGGATCGGTGGCGCTGAGGAACTGCATCGATACGGCCGTCACCGGGTTGAATTTTTTCTTGCCCTGTTTGCGCAGGAAATTGCGCATCGCGACCGACACATCGCCGAAGTCGATATCCACCGGGCAGGGGTTCTTGCACTTGTGGCAGATCGTGCAGTGATCGGCGACATCGCCGAACTCGGCAAAATGCCGGATGGAGACGCCGCGCCGCGTCTGCTCCTCGTACAGGAACGCCTCGATCAGCAGCGAGGTCGCGAGAATCTTGTTGCGCGGCGAATACAGCAGGTTGGCGCGCGGCACATGGGTGTTGCACACCGGCTTGCATTTGCCGCAACGCAAACAGTCCTTGATCGAATCGGCGATCTCGCCCAGCTCGCTCTTCTCCAGGATCAGGCTTTCCAGCTCCATGAGGTTGAAGCTCGGCGTGTAGGCGCGTTCCAGGTTGCTGCCCTTGAGCAGCTTGCCCCGGTTGAAGCGCCCTTCCGGGTCGACGCGCTGCTTGTAGTCGGCGAACGGAGCGGTTTCGTGCGACTCGAGATAATCGAATTTGGTGATGCCGATGCCGTGCTCGCCGGAAATCACCCCGCCCAGGTCCTTCGCCAGCTGCATGATGCGATCCACCGCGGCATAGGCCGCTTGCAGCATTTCGTAATCGTCCGAGTTCACCGGGATGTTGGTATGCACGTTGCCGTCGCCGGCGTGCATGTGCAGCGCGACGAACACGCGGC
>JAUYGW010000180.1 GCA_030690245.1 Gallionella sp.
CGGTGAAGGATTGATGGTGATGGCGGACGAGAAACGCGCGCGCGAAATCGCGCTGTTCCGCCAGGGTAAATACCGCGGTGTAAAGCTTGCCAAGCAGCAGGCGGCCAAGCTGGAAAATATGCTCGAACAAATGGCTGAGGGCGAAGTGAGCACCCTGTCGCTGATCGTGAAATCCGACGTGCAAGGCTCTGCCGAGGCGATCGCGCAATCGTTGCAAAAGCTTTCCACCAACGAGGTCAAGGTCAATTTGATCCACGGCGGAGTGGGGGCGATTACCGAATCGGACATCAATCTGGCGCTGGCTTCCAAGGCGATCGTGATCGGCTTCAACGTCCGGGCTGATGCTGCGGCACGCAAACTGGCCGAATCTTCCGGCGTGGATATCCGCTACTACAGCATCATCTACGCGATGGTGGACGAGATCAAGGCCGCGCTGTCCGGCATGCTGGCCCCCGAAAAGCGCGAAAGCATCATGGGCATGGTCGAAGTGCGCCAGGTGTTTACCGTTTCCAAGGTCGGAACGATTGCCGGTTGTATGGTGCTGGAAGGCGTGATCAAACGCGGCGCGAAAGTGCGTGTGTTGCGTGACAACATATTGATACACGATGGCGAGCTGGATTCCCTGAAGCGCTTCAAGGACGACGTGAAAGAGGTGAAAGCCAATTTCGAGTGCGGTCTGTCGTTGAAGAATTTCAATGATCTGGTGGTGGGCGACAAGCTTGAGGCCTATGAAATCGTTGAGGTTGCGCGCGCACTGTAATGGGCAACTTCGCCAGAACTGACCGGATTGGCCAGCAGATCCAGCGCGAAATAGCCGAGCTGGTGCGCCTCGAAATCAACGATCCGCGCGTGCGTCTGGTGACCATTACCGGCGTGGAAGTGGCCGGCGACTATTCCCATGCCAAGATTTTCTTCACGCGGCTGGACGGCAAACACGAAGAGGCGCTGCAAGGCCTGGAGAGCGCCACTGGCTTTCTGCGCAAGCAGCTGGCGCGCAGCATCAAGCTGCGCATCATGCCGCAATTGCATTTTGTCTACGATGCCTCCGTCGAGCGCGGCAGCCACCTATCGCAACTCATCGATCAGGCGGTCGCCAGCGACAAGCTGCACTCCGACAATTCAACCCCTCCCAGCCTCCCCTTGTCAGGGGAGGAGTAGGTGGCGCGCACTTATCGCCAACTCGACGGCGTGCTGTTGTTTGATAAGCCGCTGGAGATCAGTTCCAACGACGCTCTGCAAAAAGTCCGCCGCCTGTTTCAGGCCGAAAAGGCCGGGCACACCGGCACCCTCGATCCCCTCGCCACCGGCCTGCTGCCGATCTGTTTCGGCGAGGCCACCAAATTTTCCAGTGCGTTGCTGGATGCCGACAAGACCTATCGCGCCTTGCTGCGCCTCGGGCAAACCACCAGCACCGGCGACGCGGAAGGCGAGATCACCGCCGAACATCCGGTCGAGGCCGGGCAGGCCGAGGTTGATGCCGTGCTGGCTGGATTTCGCGGCGAAACCCAGCAGCTTCCTCCCATGCACAGCGCGCTCAAACATCAGGGCAAGCCGCTCTACGAATATATCCGCAAGGGCGAAACCATCGAGCGCGAACTGCGCAACGTGGTGATCCACGATCTGGTGCTAAATTCATTTTTCGGCAACGAAATGGACATCACCGTGCGTTGCAGCAAGGGGACTTACATACGCACGCTCGCCGAAGACATCGGCGCGGCGCTCGGCTGCGGCGCGCACCTGATCGGCCTGCGTCGCACCGCGATTGCCCATTTTGATTTGCGGGACGGCTACAACTGGCAACAACTGGAAGCAATGACCGGAGCCGGGCGCGATGCCTGCGTGCTGCCGCCGGACAGCCTGATGCCCGACATGCCCAAACTACAATTGGATGCCGTGCAAATCAAACGTCTCGCACAAGGGCAGCGGCTGGGTCTGGACACCGGTTTTCCGGATGGCAAGCTCTGTTTGTATGGTCCGCAGGGGTTTATCGGGACGGGGTTGTTGCAGGGCCGCCGCCTTGCCCCGGAACGGCTGTTGTCCGAAGTGGCCAAACAGGCCGCCAGGCTTGCCGCAAGCTAATACCGCAGCAGGTTTTTATGCAACCGTTCAACCGTGTTGCACTTCGCACTTGAATCCGCTTTTCTGCCGCCTATAAATTTCCCCAAAGACAGCGCTGCTTGCCATGCCCGCCAGAAAAATCGTAGTGCGGCGCGGCCGGCAAGGCAAGCGGCATGAAACTTTTTTGCCGTTTCCCCCTCCAATTGCGTGCTTGAAAAAACGGGAGTGTTCCCCATTTAACAGGGCGGAGTGCGGCAAGTGATAAACTGCGCGCCAAAGTTTTTTTGACGATGGAGGTAATAATATGAAGCGAATTTTTTTGTTCATTCTGACCAACCTGGCAGTGGTGGCTGTGATCAGCATCACCCTGCGCCTGCTCGGTGTGGATCGTTGGATGGATGAAACCGGCGGGATCAACTTCAGCGCGTTGCTGGTGATGTCTGCCGTGATCGGTTTTGCCGGTTCGCTGATCTCGCTGGCGATGTCGAAGTGGTCGGCCAAGCGTATGGTCGGCGCGCAGGTCATCGAAAATCCGAGCGACCCGACCGAACGCTGGCTGGTGGACACCGTGAAACGCCAGGCGCTTTCGGCGGGCATCGGCATGCCGGAGGTGGCGATTTACGACGCGCCGGACGTGAATGCGTTCGCTACCGGCTGGAACCGCAACGATGCGCTGGTGGCGGTGAGCACCGGGCTGCTGCGCAACATGAGCCGCGAGGAGGCCGAGGCGGTGCTGGCGCATGAAATCAGCCACGTCGCCAACGGCGACATGGTGACGCTGGCGTTGATCCAGGGCGTGGTGAACACCTTCGTGATCTTCTTTGCCAAACTGTTCGGCTACTTCGTCGACCGCGTCATACTTAAGAACGACCGCGGCCACGGCATCGGCATGATTGTGGCGGAGATCGTGGCGCAACTGGTGCTGGGCGTGCTGGCCAGCATGATCGTGATGTGGTTCTCGCGTCAGCGCGAGTTCCGCGCTGACGCGGGCGGGGCGAACCTGGCCGGACGGCAGAAGATGATCGCCGCGCTGGAGCGCCTCAAGGTCAACCACGAACAGGCGACTTTGCCGGAGCAGATGGCCGCATTCGGCATTTCCGGCGGCAAGAGTTTCGCCAGGCTGTTCATGACCCATCCGCCGCTGGACGAGCGGATCGAAGCGCTGCGTTCTGCGCGTTAAACATCGCGGCG
>JAUYGW010000188.1 GCA_030690245.1 Gallionella sp.
TTTCGGCATGGACAAGCAGGAAGGCGACCGCAAGATCGCGGTGTATGACCTGGGCGGCGGCACGTTTGATATCTCCATCATCGACATCGCGGAAATCGAAGGCGAGCACCAGTTCGAGGTGTTGTCCACCAACGGCGACACCTTCCTCGGCGGCGAAGACTTCGACATGCGTGTGATCGAATTTCTGGTGGAAGAATTCAAGAAGGAAAGCGGCATCGACCTGAAGAAGGACATGCTGGCGCTGCAACGCCTGAAAGACGCGGCGGAAAAGGCCAAGATCGAATTGTCCAGCGCGCAACAGACCGAGGTGAACCTGCCTTACATCACGGCGGATGCGAGCGGCCCGAAACACCTCGCGGTGAAGATCACGCGCGCCAAGCTGGAAAGCTTGGTCGATGACCTGATCGCGCGCACCATCGAACCGTGCAAGATCGCGATGAAGGATGCGGGCGTTTCCAACGCCGACATCGCCGACGTAATCCTGGTCGGCGGACAGACCCGCATGCCGATGGTGCAGGAGCGGGTGAAGGAATTCTTCGGCAAGGAGCCGCGCAAGGACGTGAACCCGGACGAGGCCGTGGCCGTTGGCGCCGCGATTCAGGGCGGCGTGCTGCAAGGCGAAGTGAAGGACGTGCTGCTGCTGGACGTGACCCCGCTGTCGCTCGGTATCGAAACCATGGGCGGCGTGATGACCAAGCTGATCAAGAAGAACACCACGATCCCGACCAAGGCATCGCAGGTATTCTCCACGGCCGAAGACAGCCAGAATGCGGTGACCATCCACGTGCTGCAAGGCGAGCGCGAAGTGGTTTCCGGCAACAAGAGCCTGGGGCAGTTCAACCTGTCCGACATCCCGCCCGCACCGCGCGGCATGCCGCAGATCGAAGTGACTTTCGACATCGATGCGAACGGCATCCTGCATGTGTCGGCTAAAGACAAGGCGACCGGCAAGGAAAACAAGATCAAGATCCAGGCCAGTTCCGGTTTGAGCGAAGAAGAAATCAATCGCATGGTGCAGGATGCCGAAATCCACGCCGAAGACGACCGCAAGGCGCTGGAACTGGTGACCGCGCGCAACCAGCTCGACTCGCTGATCCATTCCACACAGAAGTCGCTTAAGGAATACGGCGAACAACTGACGGCCGAGGAAAAAGCTGCCATCGAAGCCGCGTTGAAGGAAGCCGAAGAAGTGGTGAAAAGCGACGACAAGGAAGCCATCGAAGCCAAAGCCGAAGCGCTGGCAACAGCCGCGCAGAAGCTGGGCGAAAAGATGTACGCCGCCGAACAGGCCAAGGCACAGGAAGGCGGCTGCGGAAGCTGCGGGCCGGACGAAACCTGCTCCGACCAGAAGAAGGATGAAGGCGACGTGGTGGATGCCGAGTTCACTGAAGTAAAGGACAAGAAATAAGCCTGTAGCCTGTAGCCTGTAGCTGGTAGCAAAACCGCACCAGCTACGGGCTACCTGCTACGAGCTACAAGCTCACTATGTCAAAAAAAGACTACTACGAAGTCCTCGGCATCAACCGCGATGCCTCGGACGAAGAAATCAAGAAGGCTTATCGCAAGCTGGCGATGAAGCATCACCCCGACCGCAATCCGGACAACCCTAAGGCGGAAGAACGCTTCAAGGAAGCCAAGGAAGCCTATGAAACGTTGAGCGACGGGCAAAAGCGCGCGGCTTACGACCAGTATGGCCACGCCGCGTTCGAGGCGGGCGGCATGGGCGGCGGCGCGGGTGGTGCGGGTGCTCAAGGCTTCGATTTTTCCGACATCTTCGGCGACATCTTCGGCGGCGGGCGCGGAGGCGGCGGGCGCAGCAATATGCACCGCGGCGCCGACCTGCGCTACAACATGGAAATCACGCTGGAGCAGGCGGCACGCGGCACCGAAACGCAGATTCGCGTACCGACCATGGCGGAATGCGAAACCTGCCACGGTTCGGGCGCCAAGCCCGGCACCAGCCCGGTCACCTGCACCACCTGCGGCGGGCATGGTCAAGTGCGCATGCAGCAGGGCTTTTTCTCGATCCAGCAGGCCTGTCCGCGCTGCCACGGCAGCGGCAAGATGATTACCTCGCCATGCAAGGATTGCAGCGGCAGCGGACGCATCAAGCAGCACAAGACGCTGTCGGTGAAGATTCCGGCAGGCGTGGACAACGACGATCGCATCCGCCTGTCCGGCGAAGGCGAGCACGGCGTGAATGGCGGACCGCCCGGCGATCTGTATGTGGTGATCCACACCAAGCCGCACGCGGTGTTCCAGCGCGACCACAACGACCTGCATTGCGAAATGCCGATCAGTTTCAGCACCGCCGCGCTGGGCGGCGAAATCGAAATCCCCACGCTGGACGGCGCGGCGCGCATCAAGATTCCCGCCGAAACGCAAAGCGGCAAGCAATTCCGCCTGCGCGGCAAGGGCATCAAGGGCGTGCGCAGCGCGAGCTACGGCGATTTGCACTGCCACGTCATCGTGGAAACGCCGGTGAACCTGACCGAACGGCAAAAGGAACTGCTGCGCGAGTTTGAAGCGATCAATGCAACCGACAGCGGACATCACAACCCGCGCGCCAAAGCCTGGATGGACAAAGTGAAGGATTTCTTTGGACAGTAAGGCCGAAGAAGACTTTTACTTTACGGCGTAGGCTACTGCCTGTAGGACGGGCTTTAACCAGCGACTTGGCTGGCGTTATTTGCCAGCTTATAGAGTCGGCCAACAAATAGATTACAAATCCGTTCACCCTGAGCTTGTCGAAGGGCTATGTGGTTCGACAGGCTCACCACGAACGGGAAACTGTTTACTGGCCGACTCTATAGTCGAATGGCTATGCAGTGCCAGCCCGACATGTCGGATTAAAATCCGGCCTACAGAAGAAGGGAGGCAACCATGCAGATCAAAGCACTCGGCCATGTGGTACTCAAAGTGCGCAACCTGGAACGTTCGGTCGCCTTTTACCGCGATCTCCTCGGCATGAAGGAAGTTGCGCGCCATCGGGACGCGATGGTGTTTTTTTCGCTCGGGCAGAGCCACCACGACCTCGGCCTGCTGCAACTCGGCGCACAGGCCGAGCTGCCCGGCCCGCACAGCCTCGGTTTGTATCACGTCGCCTTCAAGGTCGGCGACTCGCTCGATGAATTGCGCGAATGCAAGGCACACCTGGAACGGCATGGCGTCGCGATCCTCGGCAGCAGCGACCACGGCGTCAGCCAGTCGCTCTACATCGAGGACCCGGACGGCATCGAGATCGAGTTGTACGTGGATGCCGACCCCGCGCTGTGGCGCGACAATCTTGCCGCAGTGATGACTACCAAGCCGCTGAAGCTATAGACCCCTGTCCGGCAAATCAAAACGCCCCAATCGGGGCGTTTTTACATCCAGACCGCAGTTATCATGGCGCGCTCCCTGCCGTCATACCGCCGATAGATACACCCCACACAGCGCGATGCCCGCGCCGGCTGCCCGGATAACGTGTTCGCGTGCTCGCCGTTGCATCCCCAGTCCGAACGCGATGCCGATGGCATGCAGCAACGCCGTCGCCAGCAGAAAGCCCAGCGCATAGCCGATGTCGGAAGATGCTGCCGGCATCTCGGTGCCGTGCGCATAGCCATGCCATAACGCGAACAGCCCGACCATGCCGCCGCTCAGCCAGAGCGGCAGACGAACTGCTACGGCGATCAATATGCCCAGCAGCAGCACGGACAGCAAAATGCCCTGCTCGACGAACGGCAGGCTGATGCCCAGCAGCGGCAATGCGCCGCCCAGCGCCATCACGCTGACAAAGGTGAGCGGCACCGCCCAGATGGAGCGTCCGCCCGTCTGGGCTGCCCACAGCCCGACTGCCAGCATCGCGCAGAGATGGTCCAATCCGCTGGCCGGATGGGTGAGGCCATGCATGAAGCCGCTGATCTCTCCGATGCCGGCATGGGCATAGGCAAGGGATGGCAGCAACGCCAGCGCCGCTACAGGCAACCGCATCGAAGTCGATAGGTTCACAACTTCAACCCCTTCGAGGTGTTTTCAGGCAATTCCAGACTGGACGTTGTGGCGCACATAAAAGATATTCAGGTTTTGCGCGCGCACCCGTTGCAGGATCTGCTCGGCGAGCTTGTCGTCCAGGATGAACTCGACCTTCACCGCCAGTTCCCCGGCAAGCTCGAAAAAAGTCTCCTCGCGCAGCCTGCCGTGCCGCCCGAACCCGGCAATGGCGCGGAACGCCGAGCCGCCGAGGATGCCGAGAGCCTTGGCCTCTTCCAGCAGCCATTCGTACAGAGGCACGCCGGCGTGAAGCTGTTTTTCAGTGACGTAAAAAGTGAGTTGATCCATTATAGTTCTCCTTAAAAGCTGCGTTAATTCTGAAGCCATTTGAAAGTCTGGATACCCAGCACCGTCATCAGCAACGAGCCGCCGAGATGCGCCGCGATGATGGCCGTACCCCACGCATACTGCCCGCGCAACAGCAGGGTGACG